>JANMDA010000235.1:0-27676 GCA_031376085.1 Chloracidobacterium sp. | reverse complement strand
CGAGAAACTGCGAGCATTTTTAGATAGTCGATTCCGGTCGGTTCTTCCTTAATTTTTCTACCTAAAGCGGTGTTTTCGCGTTGGAACGTCCACGGGATGAACGCGGTGAATCCGCCGGTTTCGTCCTGAACATCGCGGACACGCTGCAAATGCCGGACGCGATGCTCGACCTTATCACCGATGCCGAACATCATCGTCGCCGTCGAACGCAGGCCGACCGCGTGAACCGCACGCATTACAGCGAGCCATTCTTGCGTATTGCATTTGGTTGAAACGCGAGCCCGTACCTCGTCGTCCAAAATCTCGCCGCCGCCGCCGGGCATTGAGTTCAGTCCCGCGTCTTTCAGCCGCTGCATGATCGTTACGTAATCGAGCTTTGAGATCAGCGAGATGTTGTGAATTTCCGGCGGCGAAAAACAGTGAAGCTGGAACTTCGGATATTTAGCATGAAGCGTCGAGAGCAAATCTTCGTACCACTCGATATTAAAATCCGGGTGCAGGCCGCCCTGCATCAGCACGCCTGTGCCGCCAAGGGCGATGGTTTCGTCGATGCGTTTGCATATCTCGTCGATCGAATGCACATATGTGTCGGGCTTTCCGGGGCGGCGATAGAATGCGCAGAATGTACAGACGACGTTGCAGACGTTTGTGTAATTTATATTGCGGTCGATGATGTAGGTGACGACATCGCCGGGATTTTTTTGCTGACGTATCTCGTCAGCCGCAAGCCCGATGCGGACAAAATCCTTTGATTCGAGCAAGGCGGTGCAGTCGTCTGAGGTTAATCTCTCACCACTCAGAGCTTTATCGAGTATAGGTTGTATCGACGCTTTCATAGCTTTATTTTAACAAACTACAAAACTAAACTGTAAGACACGTATGAAGGCTCATAAAGGCCCGGTCAGTTTCGAAACGGAACTTGCAAAGCTGTCCGACGAATTCGGCTACCATTATGTTGCGGTGACGCGCGAGATCAGCGATGCGTTCGGTTTTAAGGGCAATGCACGCCGCGTGGTGGCAACGTTCAATAGCACCGTCACATTCCAATGCGCCTTAATGCCGAAAGATGGTGACTTTTTTATTCTCGTTAACAAAAAACACCGTGACCGGCTGCGTCTAATTGTCGGCGATATGGTTCGCGTGGAGCTTGTGCGTGACGAGAGCAAATACGGGCTTCCAATGCCTGACGAGCTTCGCGAAGTTCTGGATCAGGACCCTGAGGGCGACCGGCTCTTTCATGCGTTAACCGCAGGAAAACAGCGGACGATGCTTTATTATATCGGCAAATGGAAAGACGTCGATCGCCGCATTCATTACGCATTGACGGTGGTCGAACATCTAAAAAGAAATGACGGCAGGATTGTATTCAAAGAACTTGGCGAAGAGTTGAAAAGGCCGATGTTTGATCAACTATAGATCAAGGGCCGATTTTCCTTGATCAAGCCGCCATTTGCAGCCAATTGGAAATAAAGTTCCATCCCTTGTTGCATCGACTCATCAATTGAATACGAAATATTTCGTGAAAGGTACTCTTTCATCTCATTATTTCTGAGTGGAATATCATTTTCGTAATTGGCGATGATCTCGTCCAAATGTGCGACTCCCTCATCGCGAGCCGCCGCGAAATCAATTGAAATATTGTTGCGGCGTGTCATCCACATTGCAAAGACAAATCCGAGGCCGGTATGTTGGTGCCAAAGTTCGGCAAGGTCAAATGTTTTGAGTACGGAGTGCGGAATGCGGAGTGCGGAATCGGACAATTTTAGCGCGGGATCACCAATGAGAAGCGCACAATCGGCAACGGAGAGCATATCTTCAAGATTCGGTTCAGCTTGTCGCCATTCTGGCTCAAAACCCAAAAACTCGCGAAAGATGATCTTTGTCAGCACGACTGACGTTAATGACGAAGTATCGAGCGTGACAGAGCGAACATCTTTCAGATCTTTGCCTTTTGTTATCAAGCAAACGCTGCGCACTTTTTCGCGGGCTCCGACACAGACTTCAGGTATCAGGCGCGCATCGTTGATCATCTGAAATGCGATCACCGGAACAAGTGCCGCATCGACGCGATCCTGTGTTAGCAACTCTGCAGAACGCGACGGTGCATTGTCCAAAATTATCTCAACTTTGCCGTGATTCCGGCCGTAGAGAAACGACCACACAAGCGGTGCGGTGTTCGAGTAGCTGGAAGCTGATATACGCGGAGATTGCATTTTCTATTATGCTCTACCATTATAAAAAGAGAGACAAGGGCGAATCTGTAATTACATGAAAACGTTTTACGACATAACGGTGGCGGTGAGTGAAGCGACGCCGATATATAAAGGCGATCCCGGCGTTGAGGTCAGTTCATTTAAATCAATTGCGGCAGGGGCGACGGCAAATGTTTCGCAGGTTGCTTTCGGTGTTCACACGGGCACTCATGTAGATGCGCCAAATCATTTTATCGACGGCGCCAAACGCATCCACGAACTCGATCCGCACAAACTCATCGGCCCTTGCCGCGTGATCGAAGTGCCTCTTGATGTCATCGCCATCGAACCGGAACATGTCGGCGACATCGGCGGAGTGAAGCGTGTCATATTCAAGACACAAAACTCCTCGTTTTGGGCCGAGCCGGAGCTTGGCTTCCGAACCGATTTTACTTACCTCACCCCCGCAACGGCCAGATTGCTCGTCGATAACGGCGTCGTTCTCGTTGGCATAGATTATCTTTCGATCGAAAAGAGCGGCTCGCCGGGGCATCCGGTTCATATCACGCTGCTTGAAAAAGAGGTCGTTATTCTCGAGGGCGTCGATCTTCGCGAGGTTCCCGCCGGCGATTACGACCTGATCTGCATGCCGCTCAAATACATCGGCGGCGGCGGCGACGGCTCACCTGCAAGAACTTATCTTGTGAAAAACTAGTGAACGTTAACGATAAAATATATCGCGAACGCGTTTACGAGGTCGTGCGAAAAATACCTGCCGGTAAGGTGATGACCTACGGCCAACTGGCGATAATTCTTGGCGATGGATATACAGCGCGAACCGTCGGTTACGTCATGCACGGCTCTGACGAAGGCGTACCGTGGCAACGTGTTATCAATTCGCAGGGCAAATGTTCAACGGGACGTTTGACCATTCCCTTAAATCTTCAACAGGAATTGCTTGAAGCAGAAGGTGTAGTGTTTAGTGCAATTGGAAAGTGTGATCTCTCAACGTTTCAGTGGTTTCCAGAAGGGTTTGAGCCAAAAGACGACGAACAAATTAGTCTATTTCAATAATAAATACTCCTATCTACCCCATTTCAACTTGTCTCTTAAAACATCAAAATAATTTCTATTCGTGGGTTGAACGAGATTAAATGTCGTCGCGCTTTTGCGGATGACGACGCGATCTCCGGCCTTCATTGGGTAACCTGTTTGGCCGTCGAGGCTGAGGACCACGCCTTCGTTCTCGTTAACGAGCGTGAGCTCGATAGCAGCACTATCAGGAACAACCAGCGGCCGGTTTGTGAGCGTGAACGGGCATATCGGCGTCAGCACGACGGCGTTCATCGAGGGATAAATGATCGGGCCGCCCGCCGACAGATTATAGGCGGTCGAGCCGGTCGGTGTTGAAACGATAAGCCCGTCGGCGCGGAATGTATTTACAAAAAGCTCATTAAGCCTGACGTCGATGTCGATGATACGCGCGAGCGCCGACTTATTTATCACAACATCATTAAGCACGCGGCCCGACGCCAGTTTTTCCGTACCTCGCCATTGTTCGGCGTCGAGCATAACACGCCGGTCAATGTCGTATTGTCCTGCAATGATCGCTTCGAGCGCCGGAAACATCTCCTCGATACGAAAATCGGTCAGATAACCGAGGCTGCCGTAATTGATACCTAAGACAAGCACATCTGCGTCACCGATCAGTCGAGCGGTCGAAATCATCGTGCCGTCGCCGCCCAGGACAACGATCAGATCGGCGGCCATTGGCGGTGAATTATCGGCACGGATCTCCACAGACGAGACAGGTTCGCCGCATTGAGTTATGCCGTGCAATTTTAACCATGCCGACAGTTCGGCGGCTGTCCGGCTTGCCTCGGCATTGCCCGGTTTTACGACTATTCCGACCGATTTTATCTGTTTGGTGACCATCTAAAGTAGCTATCTCGTTAATAATCAATCAATTATGCCGAAACTTCAAGTATTTTTTCCACAGGAGTGCGGTTTACTCGTTGGAAATCAATAGCGTTTTTGCTAAGATTACAGATTGTCCCCAAATGACAATCATATTCTGAACTTAGGATAAATAGGTATCTAACGATGTTAAAGTTTTTCAATCGTCTCGAAAAGACACGCAATTTTGTTCTTTTTCTGTTCGCCATCCTGATGGTTCTGGGCCTAGTGCTTTTTTACACGCCAGTCCGCAATCAATATCAGGCCAATCTGACGCACAGCGAAGAAACAGCAGCCTCCGTTTCCGGCCAAAAGATAACGGTCGGCGAAGTCGTTCGGCAAAAAGAGAATTACAGCCGTTTCATGCGTGGGCAAACTTCTCCGACCAAGACGGTGCTCGACGGTTTGATCGATGGCCGCATTCGCCGTGTCGAAGCGGAGCGTTTGGGCCTGACCGCGTCCGACAGGGAGGTCGCTGATGAGATCCGCCGCCAGAACAAAGGTGACGCTGAAGATCCAAAGCCTTTTGATCAGGCGCTCTACGAGCAAAATGTGATCGAAATGTACGGCAACATAGCAAATTACGAACAGCGTGTCCGCGACGATCTCAGTTCAAAAAAGCTCGAAGCCTATCTAACATCGGGCGTAACCGTTTCCGAACAAGAGATGCTTGACGATTTTCAGCGAAAGAACACAAAATTCGATCTGTCATATGTTCCGGTAAGCAGTGTCGATCTCGCCAAGACGATCACTCCGACCGATCAGGAGCTTAAAGATTATTTCGAGACGAACAAGCAAAGCTATTACATAAGCGTCCCGCAAAAGAAAATACGCTATGTCTTCGTAAATACGTCTAAAATGGGTGAAAAGCTTAAGATCGAAGAGTCTGAACTGCACACGGAATATGAGAATCTGGCACCTGACAAAAAGATTGCCGGCGTATTGGGCCAGGAGATCGTTCTCCGTATTGCAAAGCCCGAATTCGACGGCCAGGTTCAGGAAAAGGCTAGTGAACTTGTAACACGTCTGAAAGAAGGCGGAGCACCGGTCACGGAAGAGGCTTTTGCCGAAATGGCAAAAGGCCATTCGGAAAATCCCGCGACGGCATCGCTTGGCGGCAAACTTCCTGGCCCCGTGAAGGACAATCCTGCGAAAAAAGATGATCCCTATCAACGGCTGTTAAAGATGAAGCCCGGCGACATCACGGAGCCTATCAGCTATCAGGGCAGATATTTTATACTGCGGCGCGGCGAAGATGTGTCGAAGTCATTCGAGGACGCAAGAAAGGAACTTGAGATCAGCCTGCGAAACCGGAAGGCATATTCATTGGCTGCCGAACTTGCTCAAAAGGTCGCGGATTCGCTAAAAGAAACAAAGGACCCGCAGAAAACTGCTCAGGCGTTCGCCGCGCAGGCGAATATGAGCGCGGCCGACATGGTACGCGAGACAGGCTATGTGAAGCCCGGCGACAACGTCGATAAGATCGGCACGTCGCCCCAGTTTGAATCTGGCATCGCGTCGCTCGAAAATCCTAACGATGTCGGTGATAAAACGCCGGTCAAAGACGGTTTTGCGATACCGATGCTGGTCGATAAGAAAGAGCCGCGCGATGCCGAGTTTGATGAGGTCAAGGCACAGATCATGGAGACTGTAAAAGCTGAAAAGGCACGGGCACAAGTTGAAGAGATCGCAAAACAGATCGCTTCAGGCACAGCTAATGTTTCAGCTTTGTCAGCCTCCGCGTCGGCTAAAGGGATGAAGGCCAAGGATCAAAAGAGTTTTGTTATCGGCTCACCGCTTGGCGAAGGCCCGACTGCAGGCACCAGCGAAGCTCTTGAAGACGCCGTCTACGCAATGAAAACAGGCGAGGTCACGAAAACGCCGCTTAAGATCGGCGACAATTGGGTAATCGTCGGTGTAACAAACCGCGAAGACGCTGATAATGCTGAGTTTACAAAACAACGCAGTAACCTGCTTGAGCAAATGCAGGCGAAAAAGCGCGGGACTGTTTTTAACGATTATATGGCGGCTGTAAAGTATAAATACGAACACGGCGGTGATATCAAGATCTACCAGGATGCACTCGACAAGATCGACGCTCCCGAACCAGGTGCATCACCGGCAGCAAACACTGCGAAAAAATAGGCCAATTATTAATGTCTTGAGAATGGAGAGTTTCCGTAAGGAAACTCTCTTTTTTATTTTCGCTTTGAGTGTTGGGGAATGGCCGTGGCCGGAATACGAAGATAAGCGTAGTAATTGAGAGCAAAAACGCCTGCAATTGCGATCAGGCCCCCTGAAACGTCAAGGACGACATCAACCGGCGAACTCGTGCGGGAAATTTCAAAGCTCTGATTAAATTCGTCCAGACAGGCCACCGCAATAACCAAAGCTGCTGCAAAATATGGCCATTTTGTCTGCAAACCAGCGAAGGGCCCTGAGATGAATGCCCGGCAGGCGAGTACGGCGAGAATGGCATACTCGGTCACATGCGCTGCTTTTCGAACTACCTGATGAATGCGGAGAAGCGAGTCGGCTGCGATGTCGGGAAAGAAAAACTTGACCAATGGACCGATGATACACGATGTCTCATTCATCGATCCCATCGGACTGGACAGAAAAAAGATGAGACCCATCCAAAAAACAAGAGGCGCATATGCTACCAGCATAACGCGCCAACCTTTTGTTTTTTTTTCTTCTTGCATCTGCGGCGTTCAGGCCGCAGCCGCACCACTAACTACTTCAATAATTTCTTTGGTAATTGCCGCCTGCCTAATTCGATTCATATTGAGGGTTAACGTATCAATAAGCTCGCCGGCATTCTTCGATGCCGAATCCATTGCTGTCATCTGCGAACCAAAGAAGGATGCAATAGTTTCGATCATTCCGCGATAGATCTGAGTTTCAATTTGTTTTGGCAGCAATTTGCCAAAGATCTCAGCCGCCGGCTGTTCGTAAATATACTCCGCCTGCATTCCCGTCTCGGCCTCGCCGTCTGTGGCGATCCGTGTGATCGGCAGAAGCTGCTGGACCAAAGGTTTCTGCGTCAGCACAGTCTTAAACTCGGTGAATATGACAAAAACCTTGTCGATCGACGTGTCCTCGGTAAAGGTCTTGATCAGTTTGCCGGCAACTGCGGCCGCGTCAGCGTATTTGACCTGTCCACCCATTAGGCCGACATACTCGTCACGCATTTCGACCTCGCGGCGTTTGAAGAAATCACGCCCTTTGCGGCCGACAGCGACCATAGACTTTTGCTTGTCCTGATTTTGCTTAAAGAACGCTTGTGCTTCCTTTATGACGTTTGCGTTGATCGCACCGGCAAGGCCCTTGTCGGCGCTGACGAGAACGATGAGATATTTATCATCGCCTCGCTGATCAAGCAGCGGATGCGAGATCTCGCCCGCGATCTTGGCACTTAAGTCGCCAAGAACATCGGACATCTTATTCGCAAACGGACGTGACGATGTCACACGATCCTGTGCGCGTTTTAATTTAGCCGCGGCGACCATTTTCATCGCTTTGGTTATCTGTTGTGTATTCTTAACCGACTTAATACGCCGGCGCATGTCTAACAAACTTGCCATAACTAATCAACGTATCTGGTGCATCTGTCCGTTTCGGTGCTCATAAACCGTACCAGGCGGTGGAATCTGATATCCGCCCAGGATGTGGTTAGGGTCCCAAACAAGTGTAGGTTGTTGTTTCATATATGTATCAAAATGCCCCGGATTAGGTCCCTGGGGGTTCATCGCTGCCTTAGCGTTCTCGAGCATTTTCTTATTGGCGGCGGCCTCTGCTACGGCCCATAACATCTGATTGGCCTGTTCAGCGTCAGCCTTCTTCTTAGCCTCGATCCGTGCGGCCTCAGCTCTGCCGTCAGTGACCAATTTTATGCCCACAAAGACCACAAAAAAGGCCACCAACCCCATCATTATGTACCCGCCAAGAGGCATTTCTTTGCGATCCGATTGAGCTTCCAGACGTTCAAGCCCGGTTAATTCTACCAGTGCGTCAAGCGATCTCGAGCATCTGATACAAACCTTAGCGTCGGCCCAATTAGTGGTGCCGCATGACGTACATCTATTTTTCATATGTTTAAGCGTGTAGTGATCCAACTAACACACTTAAACATAATAACTTCTGTTACGCAGCGGTGGCAACACCTTTTTCGCTCCAACGTGTCGCTTTGAAATCTTCGACCGCTTCCTTCATCGCCGCTTTCAGATCGTCGTCGATCGATTTCTTTTCGCGGAGCGTATTGAGCACGCCAGGATGAGCTTCCTCGGCAAATTTTGTCAGTTCGATCTCGAATCGTTTAAGTTCGCTGACTTCGATATCATCGGCGAGGCCGTTGCTGACTGTCCAGATAATCAGAACCTGCTCTAGTACATCCATCGGCTTGTACTGCGGCTGTTTGAGAATTTCGGTCAAACGCTTTCCGCGTTCGAGCTGGTCTTGCGTAGATTTATCGAGATCGGAGCCGAATTGAGCGAACGCCGCCAGCTCGCGAAACTGCGCGAGGTCGATACGCAGGGTTCCGGCGACCTGTTTCATCGCCTTGATCTGTGCCGAACCGCCTACACGGGAAACCGAGTTACCCACGTTGATAGCCGGACGCACGCCTGAGTTGAAAAGATCACTTTCCAAAAAGATCTGTCCGTCTGTGATCGAGATCACATTTGTCGGAATATATGCCGAAATGTCGCCCGCCTGTGTTTCGATGATCGGCAGACTCGTTAACGAGCCGCCGCCTTTCTTATCGGACATCTTGGCCGCACGTTCGAGAAGGCGTGAGTGTAGATAAAAAACGTCGCCCGGATACGCCTCGCGGCCTGGCGGGCGGCGAAGCAGCAGGGAGATCTCGCGGTACGCGGCGGCCTGCTTCGAAAGATCGTCGTAGATCGTCAAAGCGTGTCGGCCGTTGTCGCGGAAAAATTCGCCCATCGCGCATCCGGAATAAGGAGCCAAAAACTGCATGGCCGCCGGATCTGACGCCGAGGCGTTGACGATGATCGTGTAGTCCATCGCACCAAACTCTTCAAGCTTCTGACGAACCTGTGCCACCGTCGATGCCTTTTGGCCGATAGCGACGTAGACACAGATAACGTCCTTGCCCTTCTGATTGATGATCGTATCGATGGCGACGGCAGTTTTACCTGTCTGACGATCACCGATGATAAGTTCGCGCTGTCCGCGGCCGACGGGCACCATCGAATCGATGGCCTTCAAACCTGTCTGAAGCGGCTCTTTAACTGGTTGACGGTCGATAATGCCGGGTGCGATGCGTTCGACAGGAAAATATGTGTCGGTAATGATCTCACCTGCGTCGTCGATAGGGTTGCCGAGAGCGTCAACAACGCGGCCGATCAGAGCGTCGCCTACCGGCACGCTCATGATTCGTTTTGTACGTTTCGCTTCGTCGCCTTCTTTGATCTTTTGAAAATCACCAAAAAGCACGCATCCGACCTTGTCTTCTTCAAGGTTCAGCGCGAGGCCGCGAACGCCGTGAGCGAATTCCAAAAGTTCGCCGGCCATAACCTTTTCGAGGCCGTAAATTTCAGCGATTCCGTCGCCGACTTTGATGACCGTGCCAACTTCGTTGACCGTCATGCTGGCGTCAAAATTTTCTATCTGTGCTCTGATGATCTCGTTGATCTCGTTTGCTTTGATTGATTCCATATTTTTGTCAGTGGTCAGTTGTCAGTGGTCGGTTGTCAGATTTCTTTCTGACCACTGACCACCGACCACGGACCACTATCCATTAACAAGTTGTTCCTTAAGATTATCCAATTTCGTCTTTACCGATCCGTCATAAACGGTTGAACCTATACGGGTTACAACACCGCCGATGATCTCTTTGTCGATCGAATAGTTGACGGTCACTTTTTTACCGGTAAGTTTTTCAAGATTCTTTTCAAAGTCTGCACGCTCGCCTTTCGGCAGTTCGCGTGCGGAAGTGATCTGGGCAGAGACCAGACCGCGCCGTTCGTCCAGTACGTCTGTAAAACGGCTGTTAATGTCTCCTATTTCAGTTAGCCGGCCATTTTGGAGCAGGACGCGAACAAAATTTGCTGAAGTCTGGCCGGGCCGTGTCTTAGAGATCAAATTTTCGAGCAGCTTTACCTTATCAGTGTGATTGATGGTCGGATTGCTGAACACATTTCGCAGGTCGGCATTTGAGACAAACATTTCTGCCCAACCAGCGATCTCGGACTTAACAACGTCGATCTCGCCCTTACCGGATACGACATCGGCAAGTGCAACAGAATAGCGGCGGGCGATGGTTTCAGTGCTCATATCAATTCAGCCCTCCGATCTCTTCGATGCCGGCCTTGACCAATCGGGCATCTTTTTCACCGTCGATCATCGACCGGAGCTTTTCTTCGGCAAGGCGAATGCTTTCCTCGGCAGAAAAACGCCTCAGAGCGGCACGCGACTGGCCCGTCAAGCGGGTTAATTCCACCTCAGACTGACGCCTGAGACGCTCGATCTCAATAGTTGAGTTCTCGTCGTCACGTTTTATCTCGGCTATATATTCGTCTTGGGCGCTCTGTAGAATGTTTGCCTTTTCGTTCTCAAGCTGTGCAAGTTTGCCTTCGGCAGCCGTGAGTTTTGTTAATGCAGCCTGCTTTTCAGCCTCTGCTTTTATAAGCTCGGCACGAATTTCTTCTCGTTTTGCTTTAAACGCATCACCGAGCGGCGTTTTTAGCAAATAGATCATCAGGCCGAGAAAAATGGCAAGATTGAGAAATTTCCAAAGCTCAAAACCCGGAATATTGAGATACTCTTCGTAGAAATGCATAAATCCGCCCTCGCCGCCGGCCAGAAGAAAGATAAATGCTGTGAAAAATACAACCATATAACCTAAACGTTCAATATATTGGCCGCGATCTTGTCAGCCATTTTTTCGGCATTGGAACCAATCTCTCTGTGCGCTTCGCCGGTCTGTTTTTCGATCTCCGAGCGGCCGGTTTCAAACTTTTCGCCGATCTCTGCTTTTGCCGACGCAAGCTTTTCTGCACGGATTTCTGCGGCCTTTTTCTGCTCTTTTTCTATTAACTCATATCCGGCAGAACGGGCGTCGAGCATCTCTTTGGCGTATTTTGCCTCTTTAATTTCCACATTTCGCAGGATGTCGTCGGCTTCCAGTGAATGCCCGCCTTTTTGATTTTCACGAGCCTCGAGGACACGGTTTATCGGACGGTAAAGCGTCCGGTTCAACAGCCATATCATCCCCAGGATCAGGGCGATATGTATAAAAATCGTGCCATCCGGAAAAAGCTGAACACTCTCGGCAAATAGAAACAGATGCATAGTCGTCTAATTATCCGCTCACAGCGGTCGAATTGAGCAAAAGGCAGCCCTATTCTCAAAAGAGTTAAGGGTAACACGCGCACGTTTTTAGGGTCAAGGAAGCCTAGGCGGCTGCCGCACGGAAAGCAAAGTTATTAAATCCAGATCTGTGTGCTAAGGTTTTTATAGGTCACTATGCCCGCTGTCCCCCAAAAAGCAAAGGTCCGTGCAACCCGAAACCGCACATTGGAAGTCACGGAAAATGAAAAAGCATCTCTAAGAAAACATATTGTTTTCTCTGACAAAACCGCAGATTTTTCTAAGGCTCAAAACTCGATCATCTGCGGCGATGCTTTTGAAGTGCTTGGAAGGATGTCCGACGCACGTTTCGATCTGCTTTTTGCCGATCCTCCTTATAATCTGACAAAAAATTTTGGCAAGCAGAAATTTAAGCAGCAGTCATCGGAAGCCTACGAAGAATGGCTCGATTCTTGGCTTTCACTGTGTGTGCCGCTTTTGAAGCCAACCGCGTCAATCTATATTTGCGGTGATTGGCGGTCAGGTGCAGCTATTCAGCGTGTTGGGTCCAAGTATTTCAAACTCCAAAACCGCATCACATGGGAACGAGAAAAAGGCCGCGGAGCAAAGGCAAATTGGAAGAATGCGGCAGAGGATATTTGGTTTTTTACGGTTTCAGACAAATTTATATTCAATCTTGACGCGGTGAAAATTCGCCGCAAAGTGCTTGCTCCCTACAAAGAGAATGGTTCACCAAAGGACTGGGAAACTTCGGATAACGGCAACTATCGCAACACACACCCTTCAAACATCTGGACCGATATAAGCGTCCCGTTCTGGTCTATGCGCGAAAACACCGATCACCCGACACAAAAACCGGAAAAACTGCTTGCCAAGATAATTCTTGCAAGCACAAACAAGGGCGATCTTATTCTCGATCCGTTTGCCGGTTCGGGCACGACGGCAGTGACTGCAAAAAAACTCGGACGAGATTTTGTGGCGATTGAATCCGATGAAAACTACTGCTTGCTAGTGCAAAAACGTCTTGAAATTGCCGAAACCGACAAGATGATCCAAGGCTTTTCTGGCGGTGTTTTTTGGGAGCGAAATAGTAAGAATTTAGCCGCAGATAAGCGCAGATAACGCAGATCGGAAGACTGAAATTGGCTTTTCTTATCTGCGTCATCCGCGTAAATCTGCGGCTAATTCTCTTTTTGGGCAAGAATGGACTTAAAATACTTAAATGAAGATTGCTACCTGGAACGTCAATTCCATCAATGTCCGAATGCCACAGTTGCTTGACTGGTTAAAAGTGGCCGAGCCCGATGTTGCATGTTTACAGGAAACAAAGACCGTTGACGAAAAATTTCCCGTGGCAGAATTAAAAGCTGCGGGTTATGATGCGGTTTTCACGGGCCAAAAATCTTATAACGGTGTCGCGATCATTTCCAAATTTCCAATCACGGATACGCAAAAGAACTTTCTCGACGACAATGACGAGTCGCCAAAACGCCTGATCGCCGCCACCGTCAACGGCATCCGTATAGTCAACACATACGTCCCGAACGGAAGCGAGCTGTGGAGCGATAAATTCAAATTCAAACTCGACTGGCTGCAGCGTTTGCGGCGTATGTTCAACGAGACTTGTAACGGGCAAAAGGATGTGTTGCTATGCGGTGATTTTAACGTCGCACTGACAGACCTCGATGTCTGGAATCCGGAGGCGATGACCGGCAAGCTTCATTTCTCAAAGCCTGAGCGGGCAGCAATTACCAATGTAAAACAATGGGGCTTTACCGATCTGTTTCGCGAGAAAAACGGCGATCTGCGCGAATATTCATGGTGGGATTATCGAGCGGGCTCCTGGCAAAAAGATCAGGGCCTGCGGATAGATCATATATGGACATCTGCGTCGCTCACCGCCAAATGTACAAATTGCCGAATCGACAGATCGACCCGAGCACTTACACTGCCGAGCGACCATGCACCCGTGACTGCCGAATTTGCACTGTAGATTGTCGGCATATGCGCTAAAATATCAGAAGAAACATTCCCACTATTTTGGAATATTATGAGCAACATTGAAATATTGGAAGAAGCTCTCAAGTTAAGGCCGGAGCAGAAATTTGCGGTGGTCGAGGGTTTATTGAACAGCCTCGACGCAGAGGATGAGAAAATTGATGCTATTTGGGCTGAGGAAGCTGAAAAAAGGCTCGAAGCTTACAGGGAAGGTCGGCTGGAAGCCATCCCCATTGAAAAAATATTTGACGCCAAGTGATGAAGATCCTGCTTTCCGCATACGCCAAATTGGAATTGGATGACGCGGTGAACTACCTTGAACTGGAATTTGAAGGACTCGGTTATAGATTCAAGGCAGAGGTGAAAGCTGCTTTGAAACGCATGCCCGCCATCCAACCGCTTGGTGTGTTGAGCGTGGGGAAATAGGAAAATGTCTCCTTCACACGTTTCCTTACAAATTACTCTATTCAATCGAAACCGATTATATATTCGTTATTGCAATATCTCACCAACACCGCAAACCAGATTACTGGATCGATAGAGCGGAAGAATAAATCTCCTGCTGTGATAATAGCAACCTGGAACATCAATTCAATTAACTCTCGCATCGAGCACGTTGTCGATTGGTGCAACAAAAATCAGCCCGACGTTTTGTGTTTGCAGGAAACAAAATGTGTCGATGAAAAGTTTCCGCACGGGCGTTTTAGTGCTATCGGTTACGAGCATTCTTCGTTTCTTGGCGAAAAGGCTTACAACGGTGTCGCTATAATTTCAAAGGAACCGCTAACAGATGCTCAGAAGAATTTTCCGGATGACACTATAACTTCTCCAAAACGACTGATTGCCGCGCGTATTCAAAATGTGTATGTCGTTAATGTTTATGTGCCTCACGGAACAGCGTTGGGCAGTGATAAATTTTCGTACAAACTCGAGTGGCTGGCGCGGCTAAGAAAATACTTTGACAAAAACTTTAAGACGACCAAAAATGTCATTCTTTGCGGTGATCTAAACATTGCACCGCACGAATTGGACGTCTGGAAACCGTCATTGTGGAAGGACAAGATCCATTTTACAAAGACCGAGCGAGATGCTCTGCAGCATCTTAAAAAATGGGGTTTTGTCGATGTATTTCGCCAGATCAACGACGATGTAAAAGAGTATTCCTGGTGGGACTATTTTCATCACTCATTTGAAAAAGATCGCGGTCTGCGTATTGACCATATCTGGACCTCGCAGCCTCTAGCGGAACGATGTACCGATTGCTGGATAGACAAGGCTCCGCGTGAGTTAGACAAGCCATCAGATCACGCACCGGTAATTGCCGATTTCGCAATCTGAACGCTTAAGGTTAATTGTCAAATATCATTTTCTGAGCAGCTCGCGAAGCGTTTTAGCGACTGCGGCGGCGAACTTCTTCCACGAGAGCGGCCACACCTTGCTTGATAAAATCCCGCGTCGTTTCATCAGTAAGGTTGCCGTTTTCATCAAATTTTTTGGCGGCATTGCCGATCATCACTTCCGGTTTGTTGAGTGGAAACATATTTAGAAAAACCATCGTCTGCCGCAGGTGATACTGCATTCTCGCCGTGCCTATCGCTCCCGGTGAGGCTCCCATAATGAGTGCCGGTTTGCCGTCCCAAGCCGAGTCGCCGTATGGACGCGAGGCCCAGTCGATAACATTCTTGAGATGGCCGGGAATTGAGTAATTGTATTCCGGCGAGGAAAAAATAACTGCGTCAGCCGCACGGATAGCGACTTTGAGTTTCGTTACATTCGCAGGCGGATTCGGCTCGTGATCCTCATTGAATGGCGGAAAGTTCGAAATGTCGAATATTTCGATCTCAACGTCATCGCCGCAAAGCTGCTGCGCCGCCACTAGGGCGGCTGTGTTAAATGATCCGCTGCGCAAACTGCCGGAAAAACCTATTATTTTTATTTTGTCAGTCATATTAATCTTTTTAACAAGGCATCAGAGCAGTCATTTTTTAAAAAGCTCTTTGGTTCTATTTAGAAGTTGTGGCAATAGCCCGATCGTTTTGACCAACGACCCGCTTGCAAATTTTCTAGCCATTTCGCGGAAGGTCGTAACCGCATTTGACGAATACGGCATCCACCACGCGTCGGGCAACAGAGCGAGATGATTTACATGAATGTGCTGCGGCTGGACAAGTTCTATTAGTCCTTCTTTCCCATGAGTGCGGCCGCGGCCCGAGTTTTTGAAACCGCCCCAAGGCGTCTGGCCGATGCCATGAGTGTAAAGAACTTCATTGACGCATACAGAGCCTGATTCTATTTGTCGTGCTACTCTTTCGCCGCGTGTGTTATCGCGTGTCCAGACACTTGCCGTAAGGCCAAATTCGCTGTCGTTGGCAAGACGAATGGCTTCTTCTTCTGTCGAAAATGTCGCGATCGGCAGTGTCGGGCCAAAGGTCTCTTCCTGCATCGCCCGCATGTCGTTGTGAGCGTTGGTAATGACTGTCGGCTCGTAGAACAGGCCTTCCAAATGAGGATTTCGCTGTCCGCCGATCTCGATCTTTGCTCCGGACGCTCGAAAATCTTCTACATGATCTTCGACGATCTGCATTTGCCGTTCGGACGACATTGCTCCTATGGAAACATTTTCATTGTCGCCGCTGCCTTGTTTTAGAACGCGCACTTTCTGGACTATCTTTCGAGTCAATTCTTCAGCGACCAATTCATGAACATAAAGCCGTTCAACCGACGAACACGACTGTCCCGAATTACAAAATGCACCCCAAACGGCGGCGCTCGATGCGAGTTCGAGATTGGCATCTTCGAAAACGATCATCGGGTCTTTGCCGCCAAGCTCAAGCACTACGGACGTGAGATTTTTGGCAGCGGCTTCGGCGATTTTCTTACCCGTCGCTACGCTGCCGGTGAACATTATCTTGTCAGGAGAGGCTTCGACAAGCGCTGCTCCTGTCGACCCGGCACCGGTTACTATCTGGACACAATTCTCAGGCAAGCCAGCCTTTTCAAAGATCTCGCCGATCTTTAGGCCAGTCAGCGGTGTCAATTCGGAAGGCTTAATAACGACTGTGTTGCCGGCCATCAGTGCCATTACGGTTTCGCCGAGCGGTATCGAGAACGGATAATTCCACGCCGGGATGATGCCGATGACGCCGAGCGGGTGATAGACGATCTTTGACGAGCGGCCGAGCAGAGAATAGAGGCCGATGTTGATGCTGTGCGGCGCGAGCAGCTTTTCCGTGTTGCGTGCGAAGTGCTGCATTAGGTCGAGCACCGGTGTGATCTCCATCGAGATCGCTTCACCAAAAGGCTTGCCGGATTCGGCTGAGATGAGATGCGCGATCTCGTCCATCTCGGACAAGATCACTTCGCGTGCTTTCATGATGTAAAAGCTACGCTGAGTGAATGATGTCTTTCTCCAGTTTTGAAATGCGACTCGCGAACGCTCGACGGCAGCCTTAACCTCGTCAGCCGGCATCTGAGGTACACGTCCGACTTCCTCGCCCGTTGCGGGGTTGTAAGAGATGATATCGTCGACTGTTTTCGGTAGAGCGGCACTCACAATACTATATTTAGGGGCTAATTATTTAAGGGCTAATTTTTTATCGGTGACTCAATTTTTGGCGGCTTCATCTCATAGTCGTAATTAACCTCAACCGAAGAGACTATATTTTTGAGTTCTTGAAAACTGGTAGTTGAAGTCTTTTTTAAGATTAATCCTTTTTCACTGATCCAAGTCTTAATTTCATCGAAATAGGTATGATTGTAATTAACTCTTTTCTCTATAAGGACTCGGATTTTTTCCTTTCCTATGTTGGTTTCTTCAGTAAAAAACTCTCTGGTGCTGTTGTCAGTTCCGCCAATTCCGCTAATTCCAGAATTGTCTTTTTGTCGTCTTGTCCAAGCGCCGTTATCTTCTTTTCGGTAGATAAAGTTTCCGATAGTAATTACCTCTAATCTTTTTACAACATTGCCTCTTTCCTCAACATGAATCCATGTCGACTTGTCAGGCGGAAGATTTACAGAGGAGTCGGTTAAGGTCGCTGTAATTTTCCCGTTTGAATAGAGTTTCTGAATTTGCACCCTTTTGCTGATTTGTTTATCCGTTTTTGATTGGGCTTCCTTAAGGATGGCGTAATAGTTTTCGGCAGTAATGGGCTTAGCTTGTCCGAATAAAACCAAAGAAGGGATTAGGACGATAATAAATAGGATAAACGTCTGTATAAGTATTCTTATCATTTCTGTTTTTTAAACAAGTGATATTTAACCAACCATTTTCTCTATGACATCATACGCGGCATCAATTGCTTCGGACAATTTTGTTGGTTCGTTGCCGCCGCCTTCGGCCATGTCGGGGCGGCCGCCGCCTTTGCCGCCTACTATCGGCACTATTTCTTTGATGACGTTTCCGGCTTTTACACGGTCGGTCAGGTCGTCGGAGACTCGGACGATGATGCTTACCTTGTCTTCGTCGGTGCGGCCAAGAATGACCACGCCTGATTTCAATCTTGAGAGAAGAGTATCGGAGAGTTGACGCGAACCGTTGGCGTCGAGGCCCTCAACGATCTTGCCGAGAACCTTTACGCCACCGACATCGCGCGCCTCGTCGCCGTTTGACGCACCACCGTTTCCTATTGATCCGGTCGCGATCTTGAGCTTGAGATCGTCCATTTCCTTACGTGTGCGTTTTAGCTCCTCCTGCAGGCGTGCGATGGCGTTTGGCAGGTTGTCGCGTTGCGTGTTCAATGCTCCGAGCGAAGCGTTGATCAACTTCTCGTCCTCACGAAAACGCTCGAATGCGTCAAAGCCGGTGATCGCGCGAATTCTGCGAACGCCTGAAGCAATTGCCTCGTCCGCCGTGATCTTAAAGCTGCCGATGTCGCCTGTTGCGCGAACGTGCGTGCCGCCGCAAAGCTCTTTGGAAAATGCGCCGTCGCCGACACTCAACACGCGAACATCGGCGCCGTATTTCTCTCCGAACAGGGCCATGGCACCGCCGTGCATCGCTTCTTCGATAGCCATAATATTTGTATTGACCGGATGATTTTCGAGGATGTGGCGATTGACCAAATCCTCGACCTCGGTGATCTCGGCATCGCTGAGCGGCTGGTAATGAGTAAAATCGAACCGCAGAACATTTGGCGCAACGACCGACCCGGCCTGCTTTACGTGCGTCCCCAAAACCTCACGAAGCGCCGCGTGAACAAGATGCGTCGCCGTATGATTTCGCCGCGTGGCGTCACGTTTTTCGGCGTCAACTGTCGCAGTAACTGTATCGCCAACCTTGATCGAGCCTTTATCGACCGTGACTTTGTGAATTATCAATCCAGAAATAGGTGAATAAGTATCAGCGACATTTGCAGATGCGTCGGCTGTGATCAATTTGCCTACATCGCCGACCTGCCCGCCCGCTTCTGCGTAAAATGGTGTCTGGTCGAGCACGACACTTCCCTGCGAGCCAGCCTCAAGCGAATCGAGCTCCTTTTCGCCGTCAAGAACCGCAACGACCTTTGCGTCGGTCAGGTGCGTCACATCGTAGCCCTGAAAATTACTTACGCCAACCTTAGCAAGAACTTCGGCATAAACTGGCGAAATCTGCGATTTGCGCTCGGTCTTACCGACACCGGACTGAGCCTGAAGGTCAGCAATAGCACGTTCGACACCTTCAGTGAACATTTCCATATTGAGTGAATTCAATAAACTACCTGCTGGACGCATTTTGTTAATCTCGTCAACGCGTTCCGAGACTATTACATAAGTGAGGTCAATCGGGAACCCGTATGTATCATAGAACTTTGCGAGGCTGTTCAATTCAAACGGGAGTTGAAACCCTTCGAATGAAAGTGGTAAGTTTTCGTCCAGCCACTTCATCATTTTGTCCATGCCCACCGTCAGAGTATTTCCGAATCGACCTTCCTCGATCCGCACCATTTTGCCGATGAAATCGCGCTGCGTTTCGAGTTCCGGGAAGGCACCGTTCATCTCGGAGACAACGAGATCGCAGACCTTGTAAAAGAAAGCATCTTTCAGGCCGAGATGTTCGCGGCCGTGGTAGATGGCGCGGCGCATTATCTTTCGCAGGACGTAGTTGCGGCCTTCGTTGCCGGGCAAAATGCCGTCGGCGATGGCAAACGCAGTGGAACGCGCGTGGTCGGCGATCACGCGACAGGCAAACTGCTGGGTTTCGGTCAATTTTTCGTAAGAATTCATCATCTAAATAATACAGCAAAAGAGCGCCGCAGAGCAGCGAAGGTCATCAGCCGATACGGTAAACCACAGATATTCGTCGGACAAGCTGCTGTATCAGTCCGCTGCTCTGTGTTCAGTCTTATCCTCAAAAACATCGTTCATCCGGCGCGCCCGCTGGCGGGACATTGCCTTATACCCGCGATACCGGTCGCGGCGCACAAGCGCGCGAATATAATCGCTCACCGAGTCGTAAAACTCAGAGCGGCCTTTCTCACGAATAAAGGAAAACATATCCTCTGAAACCGAAATATTAATGGTCTTTCTCATTTGACAAATTTCTCCACATCGACCAAACAACACTGCGCGAACAGCTATCGTAAATATCTGACCAAGCTTGGGTTACGGCATTTTGTTGTCCGATCGTGTTTGGTAATGTCTGGCCGCGCTGCCAAACAACATAACCCGCCTTAACACAATGGTTTACGGACAATTTTGACCCTTGTTTGGGAGATTTTAGAAAAAAAGTTTTGCGCCACAATGCGCCACACATGACCCGGCATTTCGCAGTGATCTGCATAGGACAAAACCGCCGTGAAACCATCATGAAATCCATGCGTGCCATATATGCAACAGTGTATCACACAACCATTGAAAATTGCAAGAAATTTTATTTGGTGAACAGCTTATGAAACGCCTGTTGACGAATCCCAACTGCCTTGCAGTTTTCTGAGCAGGACGATCTGTCCGGTGTGGTAGGCGTTGTGGATATTTTGCTGCGCCAGCGGCTTGAACCACGGCTCATGGTATTGGTCATTTACAGGCGAAGCAAGTTTTTCGTCGGTGATGTTATTTAGATTGTCACGCCATTCGTCCATCACGGCAAAGAGCTTGTCGCAGATCGCCTGCCAATCTGCATCATCGGATTTAAACGTGCCGGTGTTTTCTATATCTTCGGGATAATTCAACTCGCCTCGATAACGCTGCAGCCAGCGCTCATTCCAAAAGATCAGGTGATTGACCTCTTCCCAAATCGAATTGTCGGCTCCGGCAGGCTTCCATGTGGCTTGCTCGGCGGTGAGTCCGGCAACGGCATTTTTTACCGCGACGAACCATTCATTCTCGTCGTAGCAGGCGGTGTGTTGTTCGAGCAAAATGTCTTTTGTCATAGCTATATACTATGTGATATTTTAGCGCTAATCATTCCTAATTTTGTATCCCGAAAGGAGAAGATCAATGCGTCACACTTATATATTTCTAGTTCTGCTTGTTGCTTTTGCGAATGGACTTGCCTATGGGCAAGTGACCGCGATCAAGGCCGGTCGATTGGTCGATCCCGAATCAGGGACAGTCAAAACCAATCAGGTATTGCTGGTTGAAAACGGAAAGATCAAGTCCATCGGCGAAAACATCACGATCCCGTCAGGAGCCACCGTTATTGATCTGTCAAGATCAACGGTGCTGCCGGGATTGTTCGACATGCACACGCATCTTTGCATGGATGTGATCGAGGAACGCGATCATGGGAATTATTATTTCACCAGCTTGCTCGATCCGGATTCGTATCGTTCGATACAGGGCGTCGTAAATGCGCGGACAATGCTCGAGTCTGGTTTTACTTCGGCACGTGATGTCGGTAACGAAGGCAATTATGCATGTGTCAGTGTGCGTCGAGCGATTCAAAAGGGAATGGTTCCCGGGCCGACGTTCTACACTGCTGGCCGAATAATCGCTCCGTATGGCGGCCAGTTTCACTTGCAGCCGGATAAGCAAAAGCTGGCTGAACCGGAATATTTCTTTGCCGACACGCGCGACGAAATGGTGAAGGCGATTCGCGAAAATATCCATTACGGAGCTACGGTGATAAAGATAGTGGTCGACGATCAGCGATACATCTACTCGGTCGAAGACATAAAGTTCATGGTTGATGAAGCGGCTCGTGCCGGGCTGAAGCTTGCCGCTCATTGCTGGACAAAAGCGGGCGCACATAATGCCGCATTGGCCGGCGTCGCCTCGATCGAACATGGTTTCGACATGACAGATGAAGACCTCGCAATAGCAAAGAAAAATGGAGTTGTTTTGGTCGGAACGGACTATCTTGCAATAAGCTCCTCGGAAAAAAATCACCTGCAGTGGATAGACCGCCTGAGACGAGCCGACAAAATAGGCGTCATCATGGCATACGGTACAGATGCAACAGATCAGCGTCCCGGCATGACCCGCGGCACAGAAGCAATCGCCGGAATTAATCCGTGGGTCGAGGCAGGCGTTTCGCCGAAAACAATACTTCAGGCAATGACAATTAACGCGGCAAAGCTGATGGGCGTTGAAAAAGAACGCGGACTTCTCCTTGAGGGCCTCGCGGCGGATATTATTGCGGTGCCGGATAACCCGCTTGAAAATATCAACACGCTTAAGAAAGTTTCGTTCGTGATGAAAAACGGCAATGTGATCAAACGGTCTGAGCAGTAAAGCTTACGTTAAAGCCTTGGCCTTTTTCACAACGTTCTCGACCGTGAATCCATAGTCACGAAAAACATCTTCCGCCGGAGCCGATGCGCCGAAGCGATCTACGCAAAGTGTGTCGCCTTTGTCACCGGTATATTTATGCCAACCCTGTGAGACACCTGCTTCGATGGCGAGGCGGGCGGTGACCTTAGCAGGGAAAACCTCTTCCTTATACTTCGCCGACTGAGCATCAAAAAATTCCCAGCACGGCATTGAGACGACGCGGGTTGGTGTGCCGCTGGCGTTTAGTTCGCTGCGTGCTTTCATTGCGAGGCCGATCTCGGAGCCGGTTGCGATGAGGATCAGTTTTGGAGTTGTTGATTTGCCGGCTTTTGTTTCGGCTTCGGCCAAAATATACGCGCCTTTGTGAAGGCCGGTTGCATTGGCGTATTTTTTGCGGTCGATCAGATCGACCTTTTGGCGAGAGAGCGAGAGAACGGTTGGCGTCTTTGTGCTTTTTATAGCGGCTCGCCATGCTTCGCGGGTTTCGTGGGCGTCGCACGGGCGTATGACGTTGAGATTTGGTATTGCTCTGAGTGCGGCGAGGTGCTCGACGGATTGGTGCGTCGGGCCGTCTTCTCCGAGGCCGATCGAGTCGTGTGTGAAAACAAAGATGTTGCGAATGTGCGACAGTGCGGCGAGGCGAATGGCCGGACGATTGTAATCCGAAAATGTCTGAAACGTCCCGCCAAACGGTATCACGCCACCGTAGAGGGCCATGCCGTTCATCGCCGATCCCATCGCGTGTTCGCGGATGCCGTAATGAATGTTTCGATTCTCGTAACGGCCCGCCTGAAAATCAGCCGACGAATTGATGTAGGTGTTGTTGGACGGCTTGAGGTCAGCCGAACCGCCGAGAAGCTGCGGCACAACATCCGCGATGGCGTTGATGACCTCGCCGCTGTAAGCTCGCGTGGCAGCTGCCGCAACTCCGTCGAATTTTGGCAAACTGTTTTCCCAACCTGCGGGCGGCATTTCGGCGCGTATCTGCTTGAATACATCGCCAAGTGCTGGATTTGCCTTTTCATATCTTTTAACAAGAGCATTCCATTCGCTCTCGCGTTTTGCTCCGGTTTTCACCGCTTCGCGGAAACGTGCAAGTGCCTCTTTCGGAACATAGAACGATTTGTTTTCCGGCCAGCCGAGATTGCGTTTTGTTTCGCGAACAGCGTCTGCGCCAGGTGCGTCCGAATGAGCTTTGCTTGTACCCTGCTTTGGCATACCAAAACCAATGATCGTGTGAACACGGATCAGCGAGGGTTTGTCCTTCACTTTTTGCGCGTCTTTTATCGCGGCTTCGATAGCTTTTAGATCATTGCCGTCCTTTACATCCAAAACGTGCCATCCGGCCGCGACAAAACGCTTCGTTCTATCCTCGGTAAACGCAAGATCGGTCGAGCCGTCGATCGTGATCTGATTGTCATCGTAGAGATAGATCAGATTGCCGAGTTTGAGGTGACCGGCAAGGCTCGCGGCTTCGTAGCTGACGCCTTCCATCAGGTCGCCGTCCGAGCAGATACAGTAAATGTAATTGTCCATTACCGGGAAGCCGCGTTTATTGAACTTCGCGGCGAGATGCTTGCTCGCGATCCCCATGCCGACGCCGTTTGCAAAACCTTGTCCCAACGGCCCGGTCGTTACCTCAACGCCGGGTGTCAGAATATTCTCAGGATGCCCCGGTGTCTTTGAATGAAGCTGCCGAAAGCGTTTGATCTCATCCATCGACAGGTCGTAACCAGTCAAATGAAGCAACGAATAGAGCAGCATCGAACCGTGTCCGCCAGACAATATAAAGCGATCCCGGCCGAACCATTTTGGATTTTTCGGATTGTGCCTGAGGAACTTTGTCCACAAAACATAAGCCGCCGGCGCCATGCCAAGCGGCAAACCGGGATGCCCGGAATTTGCCTTCTGTATAGCATCGAGCGAAAGCGTGCGGATCGTATTGATGCAAAGCTGGTCGATGCCCGTTTTCGTGGCGATGCCTTTATTTGCTTTCTTGTCGGGTGGAGGTTCTTTTTTCATTTGGGTTGCGGTTGTCATGGTTTTTTCGCAGTCGTTGCAATTTTGTTATTCATTATAGTCCCGATTTGTTCGAGAGCAAAAAGGGCTACTCCTCCCGAGGAAGATTCATCCGTATCGTTCATTTTTAGATCGCGGCCTAGAACATCGGCTATGATCTGTGTCCATACAGGCGACTCGCGAAGTGCTCCGCCGGACGCAACGATCTCGGTTATTTTTGCAACTCGCTGCAAGCGTTCGAAAATGTCGGCAAAACGGTATGCCACCGATTGCATTGCGGCTTGCATAATATCGACAGCGTCGTGTGAAGCGGTGAGACCGATCATTGAGCCCTGCGCGTTCTCGTTGTAACCAGTGCTGCGTTCGCCGAACAGAAAAGGGTGAAACGTGATGCCGTGCTCGGCGGTTGTGCGAAGACGGATTTCGTCTTCGTAGCCTTTAGGTAGTCTTAGATTGTTTTTGAGCCACTGAAAAAGATTGCCGCCGTCAGACAAGGCACCACCGACGATAATGCGTTTTCGGTCAATGCGGTAGCACCATAAGCCTTCAGGAATATCTTTTGGCGGCTCGCCTGTGTAAGCAACGCGCATTGCTCCTGATGTGCCGATCATTAACGCAGCTTTGTTTTTCGTCACGCATCCGGCTCCGATGTTGTCAGCCATGCCGTCGCCGATCGCCGGGAACCATTTTGCTTGGCTTACTCGTGGCCAGCGTTTTGCGAAAGTTTTGTTTAACGTGAATGTTGCGGAATCATTGTCTGTGATCGCCGGTAATGTTGACGGTTTGACCTTTAGAAATTTCAAAAGCTCTGTGTCCCATGTGCATTTTCTAATGTCAAAAATGCCGGTCGCCGAGGCCATCGAAAGGCTCGTCGTTGATTCGCCAAAGAGTCGCATTGCAACAAAGTCGCTGAACGAAAGCCATCGTGCAGTTTTTGCGAAAACGTCAGGAAATTCATTTCGAAGCCAAAGCAATTTTGCAGGCCAGAAGCTTGAATGAAAATGCGCGCCGGTGCGATTGTGAATTACCGTTTCATCAAATCGCTTTTTCAAAACAGCGGAGTATTTGCAGCTCCGCGTGTCGGCCCAGCCAAACACTTTTGTGGTCGGTTTTCCTCTTTCATCGACACCGACAAGACTGTGAAGAAAAGAACACGAAGCGACGCAGCCGATCTCGCCTTTTAATTTCGAGGATTTTTTGAGAATGGCATCAACGGCTTCTACAATCTGAAAAAAAGCTTTCTCAGCATCCATTTCGGAGCCGCCATCTCGAGTGGCTGTAAATGTGTGCTCGATGCGCACGGACATTTTCGGCAGCGGTTGAGCGTTACCGTTAAATAAAGAGGCGCGGATGCTTGATGAGCCGATGTCGAGAGCTAATAGTTGTTGTGGCAAAAAATTTATTGTAATCGAGTGTTATTTATTCAAATTCTAGAATTTATTTAGTTTCTGCAATTCGTTACCATAGCCTCTATAAGACGAGAGTTATATTTTTGCTTTTTTGTAGTATAGTTGGCAAAGTGAGCTGTCTAAAGAGAAATTTTTGCGAATGTATATAGTTTTAAAGAGTGTTTTGGGAATTTGATTTAGGTTGTGGAAGAACAAGGTTACATAGAAATCAAAGTTAACAATTTTGATCGCTCCCTATCGCCAAAAGATGTCGATATTGATGAGATTAAAGCTGTAATTTCTGACATAGAAAATTTCTTGTTTCCTTCAAGGGAAGAGAAGCAGTTAAGGCCTCATATCTCATACGATATCGAATCAGGTTCTGCGGTACATAAATTTTTTCTTCCAATTTCACTTGTCATTTTTTTTAATGGACTGACTGCGGAAATTAGCAAGAGAGAGTCTCTTGATTTTTTGGAATATAAGCGACAAGAAGTTATTGATAGATTCCAACAACGGGCGATAAAAGATGGCTTAACAATTGAGTTCAATAATTCTCTTGTCACGACGCCTACGTTGGTGATAAATAATGAAACAACCTATGAACTGGTAGCATCCCAATTTTTCGAAAGTCAGTTTTACTTGTACGGCGAGATTTATCAAGAGGGAGGAAAAAAGCCAAATATCCATATTACAACCTCAAAATTTGGCAATCTAACTGTTTCTGCGACGAAAGATCAAATTTTGGAGGGCGAAAAAAAGACCTACAAACCTTATGGAATCAAAGTAAAAGGGAAAAAAAGTTTAACTGACGGTAAGCTTTCGGATTTAGAGTTGATTGAATTTATCAATTATAGGCCGGTTTTTGACAAAAGTTTACTTGCTAAAGCAATCGAAAGAGCATCTGCTAACCTCAGCAAGATCAAGAATCTAGATAACTGGATTGAGGAACTGAAAACTGAAGGAATATGAACAAATTTGAGAGTATTCTTTTGGACAACTCATTCGTCACCAGATTGCTCAAGTCTGATGATGAGTTTCATCAGAATGTTGTTGAATATTTTGAGTATTTTCTTGAACAAAAAACCACCCTTTATCTCTCTACAATAGTTATTAGTGAATATGCTGTCGCCGATAATCCAGATAACTTGCTAGCATTGAACTGTTTTCAGTTACTTGAATTTGATTATGGTGACGCCAAGATTGCGGGGGAGTATTTTGCGTCGCTAAAAGATGATGAAGAATTAAGAGAGTCAGAGGTCAGAAAGGTGATTATTAATGATCTCAAACTTTTTGCTCAAATTAAGAATCGTGAGATCGACGCATTCATTACTAAAGACAGGAAGGCTCTCTCTCGGATGATAGAACCTTTAAAGAAAAATAAGGGGTTAAATTTTGAATATCTTGATTTAACGATTCTTTTGAAAGACAAACTCAACAAACTTTTCTAGATAGAATTGCGCTCCAATGATTGTTTTAACTCAATCAAAAACTTTCTTAAACCACCACCGCAAACCGACGAATAAGAACCGGTAGTCCTTCATAAACTCCGGCGGTTTGCCTTCGAAATAGTGTCCGATGAATTGCAATATCCAGCCGAGGACGAATAGCACTAATGCTGTTTGCCATAATCCGGGTTCGAAAAAGCAAGCCGGTATCAGTAAGAAAGCGATGGCGATCATCGGTATGCCGAACGTGTGCGTCAACTTGTTGATTGGATGTTGATGCGCCTCAGAGTATTCATCGATCCATTCGTCCCATGTTCGTCCGCCCATCATAATGGTTTCTCCCGCGAGGTTTTGCAAAGATTTTACACCAAATTTATTTCCGGTGCAGTATTTTGACGAGCAAACCATCGTCAAGATCTTTTGTTTCCTTCAATACAAATTCGCCGAGAAAATTCTGCGGTATAAAAGTATCTGCGTCTTCTACCGTTTCGGGCACCAAAGTAACGATCCATTTCTCGATCACGTCGGCAAACGCTTCGAATACTTTTGCCCCGCCGATGATAAAAACATCTTTGACAAGCAACTTTGATAGCTCGACAACCTCGTCAACGCTGTTGAGTTTCATGACATCGGGCGTCGTTTCAATTTCGCT
>JANMDA010000218.1:0-2848 GCA_031376085.1 Chloracidobacterium sp. | reverse complement strand
AGGATCCATTCGAGAGCCGAGCGATTGCCGAGCTTGTATTCCCACGCTATCGCCGGAACGCCTTCGAGCCTTGTATGAGTGTCGATCTCAATGGTACCCGCATCTTTGTCGGCCCGGAGCTTAGTTGTCGACTTCGGAATGAACGGGTCAGAGGTGCGACCGGTATTCGTGTCAGAACCGGGAGCGATAGCGACTGGGTTCTTATCCCCTGCGACTAAGTCCTTTCGGGTCAACGAATACGGCTCGGCCGTTTCATAATTGAGGTGCAGCTCCATCAATTCTTTACCGAGCTTTGCCCACTCCAAAGCGTTTTTGTAAACCGGGATTCTCGGAAACTCGCGTTTTAGGTTCTGATCGTATTTCTGACGATATGGCGGATAATGAAGCACGGCATAAACGTAATTGAAAATATCTTCTTTGGTCAGCCCAACTGCACCGCGCCGGGCAAATTCTTCAACCGCCCAATCCGTAATATTGTCGTGACGGTTGCCGTCAGAATCAAACGCAAGAAATGGTAATGACTGCGTTTTTTCCAAGCAGTCTAGCCCGACAATCTGATTCGATGCTAACGCCTGAAGGCCGGTCTTTGCGCCAATTCCACTAATGGAAACTGTTGGGTTCTCCTTGCCGCTTCGGAATATGTCGGGCCACCGATATGTCCGTCCGTTGAAGTTGATGTCGAAGTACAGATACTTCGACACATAGGGACGGTAAAGGCTGTTAATGACATTTGAATCCTGAAACTCCTTTTTTATTCCTCGTGTCGCATAGATTTCTAAATCAGCGTCCCATTTTATTTTCATTTTGTTCGGGAAGTCTTTGTTGATGCGTGTCGATTCATAAATATCTACAAAATACTGCATCTTTTGCTCAAGGCTCTGTTTAGAATAGTCGTACGCCCATTCGTCTCGTTGCGTTTTGAGTCCTGCCGAAAAGAGTTTGAAAATAGCCGTGTTTGATTTGCCGGCCTTTACTTCCTTATCGAATAAAGGAATCAAATCATCCCAATCATTTTCAGTTTGATTTATCCAATTATGTTTCTCATCCGGCGTGATGCTTTCGAAGGCAATTTTTGAGATCGGGTTTTCGCGCAGCCACGCCAGCTTTTCCTCCTTGCGCCAGAAATCGTCCATCGCCGCGTAAAATATTTTTGCCTTTCGTTTCATTGTTTCTTAACCATCGCAGATGGTGCAGTCTCTTAACCGTCGGAGACGGTGTCAGCATATAGCCCCGTGGCGTAAGCCCGGGGTAAAGGTGTCAAATGGTCCGTGAGCTATCGTAGATAGCGGCAGAGGATTGGCAACGAACCCCATTGATTTCCGTTTAACTCTGTCGCCCGCTATCGCGGGCTGCAATATATTTCCCATCCTGTCCACGGGTTTGCACCCGTGGCTATATGCTGACACCCGCTACGCGGGTTGAACCTTCACCAAAAACATTATCGCCACGCCGGTCTGGATGCCGAAAACATTATGCGACGTGCCGGCGATCTTTGGATTTGCCCTCACGTCGGAGCGGGTATCGACGATGTAAACAAAATCGAACTCGTCCTCGACGATCTTTCGAAATCCATCAAATGCACGGCTATCGATAAAGGTTCGGTTTGTGATAAATGCGATAATACCGTTCTTATCGATCCGATCCATCGACCATCGATAAAATCGAGTAAACATATCATAAACAACGATCTGATTCTGCGCCGTGCCCTCTTTGATAAACGTATCCTTTATCCGCCTGTCAATCTCCTTATAAGCCCGGTTCGAATTTTGATAATTGTAATTTTCTTGTTTTGCGTTATATGGTGGATTGCCCATAATCACGCTGATCTTCTTTTCATTCTGACGCTTAATGCGGGCGGCATTTTCGGAGCTAATCCCGCCCAAAAGTGGTTGCTGCCCTGAATAATTTAAGCCGTCGGTATTATCGAGCGTGTCGACAAAGCAAATATTCTTGAACTCCACATATTCATTCATTTTTTGCTGATACGTGAATTCGATATTGAGATTGGCGATGTAGTAAGGAAGTATCGCGACCTCGTTTGCATGTATTTCGTTTTCGTATTTGTACGGCAGAGAATGAGCGTTTATGTGCTCGATCAACTCAGCGATGAACGTTCCCGTTCCTGTTGCCGGATCGAGAATCTCTACATTTTTATCACCCAATGATTTGCCAAAGTGCTTTTCGAGCAGCCAGTCGGTGCTCTCGATCATAAATTTCACGATCTCGTTCGGCGTGTAAACTACGCCAAGCCGGTCGGCACCTTTTGGGTTATAGACCTTGTAAAAATTCTCGTAAATATTCTTGAGAAACTTCTGCTTTTCGTGGTGATCGGCAAGCCCCGCCGACGCATCTCGAATGGTATCGTAATACGACTTGATCGCCGACAGATGCTGCTGCCTGACGCCGTAGGTCATAAACGTGTCCAAAACTTCGACCAGCTCGCGGGCGATATTATTAAATTTGTGAAAGTTAGCATTGCCAAAAACGTTGTTGAAAATGTCTTCGGTCAAAATATGTTGGATCAGCATTTCGCGAACATCTTCAAGCGTTATTTCCGGATTGATCTCACTTTGAGCGAGTGTGTGAAACCGGTCACGGCGTTCGATGAACGTCTGATTGCTCTTGGTTTCGCGTTCGATCAGGTCGCGCAGGTCTTCGACGATGGCCGGAATATCTTCTTTGAACTTTTCGAGCGCCTTATTAAAATCCTTAACTATCGAAGGCTCGTAATTTATAAAATGGTCGAGGATCGAATCAAGCGCCTCGGAGTCCTTCATCGGAACACGTTGAAGGTGATTGCCTTCCTGGTAGAGAACGGCTTCGTTGGTGTCTTCGAAAAGAATGTTTG
>JANMDA010000187.1:0-8573 GCA_031376085.1 Chloracidobacterium sp. | reverse complement strand
ACGACAAGATCGGAGCCATCGACGCGGGCCTTTTCGATTGCCTGAATTATCTTTCGAGTGTTACCGGCAAGGTCGCCGTTAGTGGTATTGATCTGGGCGATGGTGACTTTCATCTACGGCTATTCTATCGCATTCACGCTTCCTGGTTTTTGTCCGTAGGGGCCTTTTTTACCATCGTCAGCCGGTTGCCGCGTTCGTTGTATTTGACTTCGTCCATGATGTTGTAAATAAAAAGCACACCTCGGCCTGATGTTTTGAACAGATTTTCCGGGTCAAGCGGGTCTGGAATATTATTAACGTCAAAACCGTCGCCTTGGTCCTCGATCGTAAACCGCGCCTCTGCTTGTGACACCTCAGCGGCGACACGAATCAGCTTCTTAGAATCGAACTTGTTGCCATGTTTAACAGCGTTCACAAAAGCTTCGTCCAAGGCAACGAAAAGGTTCGATTGTTCGGGTTTACAAACTCCAAGTTTTTCAACACGTTTCATCAGATATTCGAGAACGATATGCATCAAAGAAATGACACTAGGAAGTTCAAACTCAATACTCTCTCGCAACCCGCGAATAAGCCCTTCCTTATCGACAAATCTGATCTTGTAATCAAGAACCGTCGCGACAAGGTCTTTAAGCTCATTTTCTTCAAAATTATCGAGGCGAAAATTTGCCGCGCTAAGCTTAAATGCCTTGATATGCTCGCCAGCATTTGCAGGCGACATTTCCTGCGGGCAAAAGCTGCCGTTTTTATCTGCATCCGGCAGGCAGATCACAGAATCTACATCGAGGTCGGTTATTACGAGATCAAATCCTTCGAGATTCTCGATCTCCAACGCATCTGCTCGCCTTTCGAGAACTATGACCTCATGGCCAACATGCAAAAACACTTCTTCGAGGGATGTGGCGAGATCGTCATGGTCGTCTATAATGAGAATTCGTCGTTGCATAGACACGCGAGAGGTTAATTCGGAATACGATCTTCCATTAGCCGTTGTTGCAAATAATACCCCAAGTTGGCAGTTAATTTCTAACTATGCCGGAACAAAAGCACAAAGTTTACCGATTCGCCTCTCTGTCGGAATACTCTCTAAAACAGCGAATAACGATCCGGCTCGCAGACATTGCTTTTTTCCTGGCTATAAGAGTTCTCGGGTCGATTACGCGATTTGAGGTACGCGGCAGTGATAATCTTGAATCCATTGAGCAAGCCGGAAAGATTCCGATTTACAGCTTTTGGCATGATCGCATTTTTCTCGGCACATATTTCTTTCGCGATCGCGGAATTGTTGTAATGACGTCAAAGAGTTTTGACGGCGAGTATATTGCGCGTTTTATTCAGCGTTTTGGGTATGGAGCGATCCGCGGTTCTTCCTCACGTGGCGGCTCAAAGGCTCTTGTCGAAATGATCAAGGCAATGCGAGGCGGTTTGCCGATGGCGTTCACTCTTGACGGCCCACGCGGCCCGAAATACGAGGCTAAACCCGGAGCAGTGCTGCTCGCAAAAAAGACCGGTAATCCTTTAATGCCTTTCGTTGTTGAGGCTAAAAGCTTTTGGCAGGCAAAAAGTTGGGATCGGATGCAAATACCCAAGCCATTTACCAATGCGGCCATATTTATTGGCGAGCCGATCTATGTGAATCAAGATGCGGATGAGGCCGGGATTGAGATGCAAGTTGCCGAGCTACAGCGTTCAATGGATGACTTGGTGCTGCGAGGCAGAGAATGGCGAGGTCAGTCCAATTGACGCTCAACTAAGCTGCGTTTCATCAGTTCCGGTTAACTTCTTAGAGGAAAGAAAACTGGCGGCAAATAAGATGAAGCTAATCCAGATCATATCTGCTAATAAAAGATGGCCGAGCTGCATCACGATCGGAGCAAGCATCAACAGCGTCGCCGTGCCGAATGCGATCTGGGCCAAAACTAACCCCGAAAGTATATTCGACCAGCGTGTAATCTTGCGGTCATTTCCGGCTTCTTTTGTCAGCCAGCCGGTCAGAAAAATCAGGAAAACACTTGTTAAAATAGCTGAAATAGGATGAAGCAGACGAAGCCGCAAAAGCAGATGCGATGTTCGTGAAAAATCTTGCGCGATGCCCTCAGACAGTGTGCCCGACGGAAAGATCATGTGTGTAAGGGCCGCTACTGAACCGCTGATCCCAACTAAAAAGATCGCAGCCGCACCGATCAAGAGAACAGCCAAATATTTCTTTTCTACCTTAAAATTTAGTTGTCGTCCGCCGCTGGCATAACGGGCCGTCAGCACTAGAGATCCTAACAAAATAAAGGTGTTGATAAGATGTCCTGCCATCCAGAACGGACGCTCGGCGGTCAGAGCATCAGAAGTGTTGCCGGTAAGCACAAGGCCGGCACCGACGGCTGCTTCGGTAGCAACAAAAAAAACCGAGATCGCGGCGGCTATCAATGTAGACTTCGTTTGTATCCCGCGATCCCGACGCCAGGCCAAAAAAGCCCAGCCAAGTAGAACGATCATCAGCACACCATCGACCGTCGTCATCATGCGGTGTGTAAATTCGATGATCGTCTTTAGCTGCGGAGCAGATGGTAAGACTTCGCCGTTGCATGTCAGCCAGTACCGGCCGCACCCGTCGCCCGATTTAGATGCGCGCAGAAAAACGCCCCACAAGATCACAATGATATTGAACGCAACCACAAACCATGCGTATTTCGCCAACCAGGATAGTTTTGCTTTTGTTCCCATCTTTTGCGAATCTCTGCTCACGGCTTTTAACAGCTCAGGCAAGTAGAATATCATTGCACTTTGCTGCACAGAAACCAGTTGCTGATTAGATAGACTTTATGGAGATCGAGCATTTTTTTACTTGCCCGTATTGCTGGCAGGAAATATCTTTCCTGCTTGATCTTTCAGCAGGCGAACAATCTTATATCGAAGATTGCGAGGTCTGCTGCCGCCCGATCCAGGTAAAATACACATCCGACGGCGAATATCCGGTTTATTTTAAGGCTGAGGCGATCGACGAATGAAGGAACGTATCGATAAACTGCTGGTTCAGGGCGGATTTGCCGAATCGCGCACTAAAGCACAGGCTCTCGTTATGGCCGGCGTTGTGCTCGTCAATGAAAAACGCATCGACAAACCATCTGAGCTTTTCGCTCCTGACGCGGCGATCAGGATCAAGGGCGACTCGCCCGAAAACAAATATGTCGGCCGCGGCGGCCTTAAACTCGAAGCCGCCCTAAAAACGTTCTCTATCGACCCGTCCGGCTTTACCTGTATCGATATCGGGGCCTCAACCGGCGGTTTTACCGATTGTTTGTTACAGCACGGAGCCGAACGGATCGTAGCCATTGACGTTGGCACTAACCAGCTTGTCTGGTCGCTGAGAACCGACCCGCGTGTCGATATACGCGAAAATACAAATGCTCGCAATCTTAAGCCCACGGATTTTGAAATGAAATTCGATCTTGTGGTAATGGATGTGTCATTCATCTCAGTGACCAAAATATTGCCCGCAGTAATTCCGCTCCTTAAGCCAACCGGCAGTATTATCGTGCTCATCAAACCACAATTTGAGGTTGGCAAAGGCGAAGTCGGCAAAGGTGGAATTGTCCGCGAGACTGAAAAGCACGAACGTGTGATCGCCGAAGTAAACCAGTTTGCAGCCGGCATTGGTCTTAGAAATAAGGGTTTGATCGAATCGCCGATACTTGGTGCTGAGGGAAACAAAGAATTTCTGACTCTCTATGAACGATAGCAAAGAGTCTACTGGCAAATCAGAGCAAGCAACGGCATTTGTCGAGGGAATAGATTTCTACTTTGAGGATGGACTTATGGTTTTGACTCGTCATTTTCTCTTAGCCCGTGGCTATTGCTGCAAAAACAGTTGCAGACATTGCCCATATGGCCTTGCCCCAGAACGTCCATCAGAGTAGAAATACCTCCATTTCATCAGCTTCTCCCTCGTTTTCATAAAACACTTCCTCATCGGCCGGCCCGACTATCTCAAGGATCTCATCATTTATATCTGGCAATGCATATATATTATCGTCGCTCACAGTGGCATCATCTATAAATGCTCTCTCGTTGTCTTCGCTTATCGCTGCAATTGATCGAACAACCATTTGGAGTATTCGCCTTAAAGAAATATCTTCGGGATATTGAATTCCGTAATATATCCATTTTCCCTCCCGTTTTGTATAAACAACACCGGCGTTCCGCATGTATGCAAGATGCCGTGATATCTTTGGCTGGCTTTCACCTAACCTTTCGGCCAAAAGGCCTACTACGACAGGGCCGTCTGCCATAAGGGCCAAGAGCCGAAGCCTTGTTTTATCATTCAGGGCCAAAAAAAGAATTTCAAGTCCATTAAAATCTTCTGATTCTGGCATAGTCTTTTCACTTAACGCACAATCATATTCTTATATCCATATATGTTTGTCAAATCATGGATAGTCCTTAGTTACATGAAACGTATTGCTTTTCATGTGCATTAGTGATTACGATTGAAAGAATATGAAAAAGGCTTCGATGTTTACTAAGTCCGTGCATGCGGGAGACGACCATGCAGCACACTATGGGGCTCTTTCTGTGCCGATCTACCCGGCTTCGGTGTTTGCTTTCAGCGACGCCGAAGACGGAGCGGCGATCCATAACGAAGAAAAGGAAGGCTACTATTACGGACGCTTAGGTAATCCTACTCAGCGTGCATTTGAGGCCGTAATGGTTGATCTCGAAAATGGTGAATCGGCGCTGGCTTTTGCTTCCGGGATGGCCGCGATCTCCGCTGCGATCTTTACCTTAGTAAAAACCGGTGAACACATAGTAGCTCCGCAGTCCATGTATGCGACCACCACCAACTTTCTGCATCATGTCAAGGAACGCTTTGGCATCGACACCACTTTTGTCGATGCAACCAATGCTGAGAATTATCGAGCGGCCATCAAGCCGAATACGAAACTCTTTTGGATCGAAACGCCGACCAATCCACTCGTTTTGATCACCGACATAGAGGCTGTCACATCCATAGCTCGCAACCACTCGATCGCGACGGTTGCCGACAATACATTCGCCACGCCTTTCAATCAACGCCCGCTTGATTTGGGCGTCGATGCTATTATTCACAGTGCGACAAAATATCTTGGCGGCCACAGCGACTTAACGGCGGGTGTTCTGGTCGGCAGCCGCGAAGTAGTCGAGGCAGCTCGACAAGGAGCAAACAAATTTTACGGCGGCAACATCGCCCCGCAAGTTGCCTGGTTGGTTATTCGCGGCATTAAAACGCTTGCTCTACGAATGGAAAAACACAATTCCAATGCGTTTGCCATAGCCAACATGCTCGGCGATCATCCAAAGGTCAAGGCCGTCTATTATCCGGGCTTTGAATCGCATCCCAACCATGAGATCGCAAGGCTGCAAATGCCAGGAGGTTACGGCGGCATGATCGGACTCGATCTCGGAACAATAGAGGCCGGCAAAACCTTTGCAAACAGCGTTCGACTTTGTACGCTTGCCACATCTCTCGGAGGTGTCGAAACTATCCTTCAACATTCCGCATCTATGACGCACGCTCCGATACCGCGTGAAGACCGGCTAAAGGCCGGGATAACTGATGGCTTGATACGCCTCTCGGTTGGTGTCGAGGATGTCAATGACCTGATCGCCGACCTGACTCAGGCACTCGATAAAATCTAAGCCAAAGACATATATGTTTATGCATATATATGTAAATTCAAAAAAAGGAAGCGCCGCATACGCTTCCTTTGAATATCTTAAATTAAGATAAAAGCTAAGCGTCGTTGTTCTCGCCTTTTGATTTGCTACGCTCGGAGGCTGCAACGGCCTGCGGCAGCGGCAGACCGATCGCATCGGCATTTTTTAGCGGCTGTAGTTCGGATTCGCGATCATGAGCATCCGCGACGATCATCTTGCCCGACTGCTTAGTAAACATAAGCTGCTCTTTTTCCGCATCGAAATCGACCAATACGAAATCCCCCGTTTCAACCTGCTCCGTGGCAACCAGGTTTGAGAGCGGATAAACCAGAAAGCGTTCGACCGAACGTTTCAGGTGACGAGCACCGTATTTGAGATCGATGCCCTCGCTCAGCAAAAATTCTTTTGCATCGGTATTGCATTCAAACACGAATTTCGTTCCCGCCGACTCTGTAATGCGGTCTTGGACCGACCGCAGTTCGATATCGAGTATTTTCCGCAAGTGGTGTTCCTTTAGGCTGCGGAAAACAACGACCTTGTCGATGCGGTTCATAAATTCCGGTGAGAATTTACGTTTCGCAGCTTCGAGGGCGGTGCGATAGATCTTGGTGTCGATCTCGTTGTCCTCTTTTGCCTGATCGGTCTTTGTCGGAGCAAAACCGATGCCGCCTGAGATCATATCGGACATCTCGCGGGCACCGAGGTTCGAGGTCATGATAACTATCGTCCTCGAAAAATCAACGCGGCGATTGTCGCCCAATGTAAGCGTCGCCTTGTCCAAAATGCCCAGCAAAAGCTGCCATAGCGAATCGGAAGCCTTTTCGATCTCGTCAAAAAGCACAAACGTCAGCTTGGTATCGTCGGTATGCGATTTGTCGAGATTTTCCTGCGTCAACATCGGCGACGTTTCGCGATGGCCGAGGTATCCCGGAGGCGAGCCGATCAATTTAGCGATCTCGTGCGAATGCTGAAACTCGGCACAGTCGATCTTTACAACCGTATGCGGCTCGTTAAAGAGGACTTCGGATGCGGCTTCGACGACGCGGGTTTTACCTGAGCCTGTCGGGCCGAGGAAGAGCATTGTGCCGATCGGGCGTGAAGGATTATTCATCCCTGCCAGATAGATCTGAAAAAGCCCGCTCATGCGGCGAACCGCACGTTCCTGTCCTACTATCCAGCTTGTCAGCTTATCCTCAAACTCCGCTGCCCGCGGACTCTTTCTTTCCGGGTCGAGAAGAATTCCCTTTTCGCTAGTTTCTTTTTTCTTAGCCGCTTCCTGTTTCATCTTCTTGCCTCTTCGGAGCATTTTGGCCCCGTATATATAGAACGCCTTATGAGTCAAAACTTGCCGTCTATCTTGACGGCATGCTGTCGTCAACAATGATGATTTCAAAAGATTGTGAGTTGGCTGGACTTTGTTGCCTGGGAAGCAAGTCCAGAGGATCGGGCCGGGTATGAAGGCCCGCCTCTAATCTATGATTAACACATTAAACGCAGCGGGTGCAAGAAAAAATTGTCAAATAACAAAATTATTTCTGGAATGGCCGTCCATATAACAATAACGAAATGCCTTAATCGTAATACTCAAGGCCGAGATGTGTGATCAATTCTTCGCCTTTCAGGTGCCGCAAAGTGTTCTTGAGTTTCATCAACTGGATGAACAGATCGTGCTCTGGATAAAGTCCCGGAGCTGTTTGCGGTGCCTTAAAATAGAATGAAAGCCATTCCTGGATTCCTTTCATACCGGCACGCTGCGCGAGATCCATGAACAACGCGAGGTCGAGTGCGAGCGGTGCAGCGAGAATCGAATCGCGGCACAGGAAATCGATCTTGATCTGCATCTTGTAACCAAGCCAGCCAAAGATGTCGATGTTGTCCCAACCTTCTTTGTTGTCGCCGCGCGGCGGATAATAATTGATGCGAACGACATGCGAAAAATTGCCGTACAGATCCGGATAAACCTCGGGCTGGAAAATATGTTCGAGCACCGAGAGTTTTGAGACTTCTTTCGACTTGAAATTCTCAGGATCGTCGAGCACTTCGCCGTCACGGTTGCCGAGAATGTTCGTCGAATACCAGCCGTCGAGACCGAGCATTCTCGACTTAAAGCCCGGTGCGAGAATCGTCTTCAGCAACGTCTGGCCGGGCGTGTAATCCTTGCCGCAGATCGGCATTTTTGTCTTATCGGCAAGCTCCGTTAACGCAGGAATATCGACCGTCAGATTCGGGGCACCGTTTGCAAAAGGCACGCCCGATTTGAGAGCGGCGTATGCGTAGATCATCGACGGCGCGATGAAAGGGTCGCTGTCATACATCGCTTTTTCAAACGATTCGAGCGACGCGTGTATCGCAGATTCCTCGATGTAGATCTCGGTCGATGCGCACCAGACCATCACGAGCCGCGAACAATTGTTGTCCGACTTAAACTTGGCGATGTCAGCAATTAGCTGCTCGGCCAGGTCCATCTTGTTCTTGCCTGTCTTGACGTTTTCGCCGGTAATGCGTTTGACGTAATTCTGTTCAAAAACGGCGGCCATCGGCTTGAGCGAGGCAAGCGGTTCGGAGACCTGATTGAGCAAGTCTTTGTCGAGAACACCGGCGTTCATCGCAGCGTCGTAGGCGCTGTCGTGAAAAATATCCCACGCGCCAAAAACGATGTCATTAAGATCGGCGAGAGGCACAAAATCCTTGATCTTCGGCGAACGGTTATCTGTGCGTTTGCCCAAACGGATCGTACCCATCTGCGTCAGGCTGCCGACCGGCTCCGAAATGCCGCGTTTGATGGCTTCAACGCCCGCGACCAAAGTCGTGCTGACGGCCCCAAGCCCGACAAGCAAAACACCCAATTTCCCTTCTGCGGGAGCAATTTCCACGCCTTTAGCTGTCAT
>JANMDA010000167.1:0-4598 GCA_031376085.1 Chloracidobacterium sp. | reverse complement strand
CGTGTTTCAGTCCTTATCGAACACCGCGATAAGAAGATACTCGTCGATACATCAATCGATTTTCGTCAGCAGGCTTTGAGAGCTAAGATCAGCCATCTCGACGCAGTATTGATCACTCATTGCCACGTCGATCATGTTTTTGGACTCGATGACATCAGGCCGCTCAATTTTCGACATGGTGCAATGGGAGTTTATGCAAATGAGATCGCCTGGACCGATCTTCGACGAATTTTCAAGTATATTTTTGAGCCGACACACTTTGGTGGAGGCCTGCCGCAATTGATACCGCATACGGTTCAGCCGAATTCGCCGTTTTGTATCGGAGAGGATATTGAAGTCACTCCGTTAGAGGTAATCCACGGAAAGCTGCCGGTCATTGCGTATCGCTTTAACGATTTTGCATACGCGACTGATCTTAAAATAATTCCGCCCGAATCGATGGACGGTCTTCGCGATCTCGACGTTCTGGTATTGGACTGCGTCCGTATCAAACCTCACTCGACGCATCTCTGTCTGGAAGAAGCTCTCGAAACGATCGCCGACCTCCGGCCAAAACGTGCTTTTCTCACACATCTCAATCACGACATCCTTCACAAACGTGATTCCCGCCTGTTGCCAGACAACGTCTGGTTTGCCCACGACGAATTAGTTGTGGATTAGCTTATATTCAAACAAAAAATTGCGTTATGGAATGTTTAAATCTTGACCGCATTAGACTTGTATAAAAAACACACTGAAAATCCGGGCAGTTTTAATGCATTACCTCACCCGACGCGCACTAAATGTTGTAAAAACACGATTTAGAAGAAAGTTTTAAAACCACTACATTTAGTGTTGACAAAGCGTTTTGACTACAATATAGTCTATATCCACTGCAGGATATAGCCTTTGATTTTTATCCAAAGACCCGCCTGCAAATACACAAATATATCAGTGTGAACAACGGCCACGCTTGAAAAACACCAAGCGTGGAGGTGGGACTTTCTCTCTCTTTTTCACGCAAACGAGCTACCAAAATGGATACGTTCTCAGGACAAACCGGCACAGCGGCAACACGCCAGACAGACAATTCGGCCCAGACCTCGATGCAGGTCCGCAAGCGTAACGGAGCGCTCGAACCGGTCGATATCAATAAGATCGTCCGCGCGATCACGCGTTGCTGTGTCAATCTGCCGTCGGTCGATAGCCTGCGGATCGCAACCAAGACGATCAGCGGCCTGTACGATGGTGCGACTACCAAGGAACTCGACAAACTCTCGATCCAGACTGCCGCGAGCCTCATCTTTGAGGAGCCTGAATATTCACTTCTTGGTGCCCGTCTACTCAATCAATATGTAGAGAAAGAGGTACGCAATCAGGAGATACATTCGTTCTCGCAGTCGATCGCGTTTGGCGTTAAGGAAGGTTTGATCGGCGAGCGTGTTGCAAATTTCGTGATCGAAAACAGCCGCAAGCTGAATGACGCCATCGACCAGACGCGGAATAACCTGTTTGAGTTCTTTGGCCTGCGCACATTATATGACCGTTATCTTTTAAAAAATCCCGAAACCCGCGACGTTATCGAAACGCCGCAGTTTTTCTGGATGCGTGTCGCCTGCGGCCTTGCAGAAAACCCGTACGAAGCGATCAGCCTCTATCACCTTTTTTCTTCGCTCGAATATGTGCCGTCGACACCAACGCTCTTCAACTCGGGCACGCAACACGAACAACTCTCTTCGTGCTTTTTGCTCGACAGCCCTCAGGACAGCCTCGATAGTATATACCGCAAGTATTCCGATGTCGCCATGCTCTCTAAGTTCTCGGGCGGCATCGGAATTGCCTATCATCGGGTTCGTTCAAGAGGGTCGTTGATTCGCGGAACGAATGGCCATTCAAATGGAATCGTGCCGTGGCTGAAAACGCTCGATTCCAGCGTTGCTGCTGTAAATCAGGGCGGCAAGAGAAAAGGTGCGTGTTGTGTATATCTTGAAACATGGCACGCCGACATCGAGGATTTCCTCGAACTCCGCGACAACACCGGTGACGATGCCAGCCGCACGCATAATCTGAACCTCGCAAACTGGATTCCAGATCTCTTTATGAAGCGTGTTCAGGCCGACGGTGTCTGGTCCTTGTTTGATCCGAAGGTCGTGCCGCATTTTCCAGACCTGTATGGCGAGGAATTTGAAGAAGCATTTTTGAAAGCGGAACAGGAAGGCCTCTATATGCGTCAGATCAATGCACGCGATCTGTATGCAAAAATGATGCGGACAATGGCACAGACCGGTAACGGCTGGATGACATTTAAAGACGCCAGCAATCGCAAATCAAACCAAACAGCGCGGCCCGAAAACGTCGTCCATCTCTCAAATCTCTGCACTGAGATCATCGAGGTCACATCTGAAAACGAAACGGCCGTCTGCAATCTCGGCTCGATCAATGCGGCACGTTATGTAAAGGACGGCCAGTTTGATTACGAAAAACTGCAACGCAACGTGCGCCTTGCCGTTCGTCAGCTTGACCGCGTTATCGACCTGAATTATTACGCCATTCCAAGCACAGCAGGCTCGAACAACCGCTGGCGCAACATCGGCCTTGGGCTGATGGGTTTGCAGGATGTTTTCTTCCAGATGCGTCTGCCGTTCGACTCGGACGAGGCACGCAAAATAGCGGCCCGTATTCAGGAAGAGATCTATTTTGCGGCTCTTGACGCTTCCAGCGATCTCGCCATCGAACGCGGCATTCATCCGGCATTTCTCGAAACACGGGCCGCACACGGCGATATGCAGTTCGATTTTTGGGGCATCACGCCTGACGATATAGGCCGCTGGGATGCTCTGCGTGAGAAGATCAAGGCGACCGGCCTTCGCAACAGCTTGATGATCGCTATTGCTCCGACAGCAACGATCGCCTCGATTGCGGGCTGCTACGAATGCATCGAGCCGCAGGTTTCGAACCTGTTCAAACGCGAAACTCTGTCGGGTGACTTTGTCCAGATCAACAAATATCTCGTCAAAGAGTTAAAGAAGATCAACCTGTGGACAGATGAGATCCGCATCAAGATCAAACTTAGCGAAGGCTCGGTGGAGGACATCGCCGAATTTAACGACGAGCTAAAAGCGATCTACCGAACATCGTGGGAGATACCGATGCGTTCGCTGATCGACATGGCCGCCGACCGCGGAGCATACATCGACCAGAGCCAGTCGCTCAACCTTTTTATGGAGAGCCCGAATATCGGCAAGCTTTCGTCGATGTCTATGTATGCGTGGCAAAAGGGCTTGAAGACGACGTATTACCTGCGTTCGCGGCCCGCAACACGGATTGCTCAGGTTGCGGCTGCCGATAATATCGCCGCTGTGATCGAAGAGCCGAAAAAAGTTTATACGGACCAGGAAGCTCTGGTTTGTTCGCTGGAAAATCCAGAGGCGTGTGAGGCATGTCAATAGTCGATTGAGAAAATTTATGCTGCTTGATCAAGGATTCAATTTAACGCTTCGGCCGATGAAGTATCCGCAATTTTATGAAATGTATAAAAATGCGATCAAGAACACTTGGACGGTAGAGGAGGTCGATTTTTCGACCGACGTTAATGACCTGCGAAACAAGATGACGTCGTCTGAGCGGCATATGATCAATCGTCTGGTGGCGTTTTTCGCGACCGGCGATTGCATTGTTTCCAATAACCTTGTCCTCAATCTCTACAAGCACATAAATTCGCCGGAAGCCCGGATGTATCTCTCGCGGCAGCTTTATGAGGAGGCCGTTCATGTCCAGTTTTACCTGACGCTCCTCGACACATATATTCCCGACCATCACGAGCGCGAACAGGCGTTTGCGGCGGTTCACAATATTCCTTCGATACACGCAAAAGCGCAGTTTTGCCTCAAATGGATCGATTCGATTAACGATCTAAACAGCCTGCAGTCAGCCTCAGACAGAAAACAATTTCTCCTAAATCTGATTTGCTTTGCAACGTGTATCGAAGGTCTCTTTTTCTTTGCGGCGTTCGCCTATGTGTATTTTCTGCGGTCAAAGGGTTTGCTCCACGGCCTCGCTGCGGGAACTAATTGGGTTTTCCGCGACGAATCGGCTCACATGGCATTCGCACTCGATGTTATCAAAGAGGTCCGCAACGAAGAGCCGGAACTCTTTGACGAGCAGCTCCACCGCCAGATCGTCGAGATGATTGACGAGGCTGTCGAGTGCGAAATGCAGTTTGCCGAGGACATCCTCAGCGGCGGCATCTCTGGCCTGTCGGTCGCCGATATGCGGCAGTATCTCGAATATATCGCCGACCAGCGGCTCGTGATGCTCGGCCTGCAAAAGGTTTACGGCGCAAAGAATCCCTTCTCGTTCATGGATCTGCAGGACGTCCAGGAACTCGCCAATTTCTTCGAACGCCGCGTGTCTGCATATCAGGTCGCCGTCGCGGGCGAGGTCAGTTTTAGCGAAGCGTTTTAGTACCTAACGGCTCGTCGATGGCAAGTGTAGCTCGGCTTTACCGAACGTTTCTTCGAGGATCAGGTTTTGTTCGCGTTATCTCCCTTACAGGAGCAAGCGGCTAGGAAAGCATATGTCGGCCCTTTCCCAGGATCACCCAACTCCCGTCCGGCCCG
>JANMDA010000101.1:0-19227 GCA_031376085.1 Chloracidobacterium sp. | reverse complement strand
AATCGAGAGCTTCGCTGCACGCGACCTTGTTGATCGATGATTCGACCGCATATTCCTCGATCGACTGCATCTTTTTCGCAGTGTCGGCGCCGTCGCCGATCAGTGAGTCGATCATGCCGACGGTCCGGTAAGTGATCGATTCGGAAACCCATGTGCGGATCGCCATCTCGGCCAGTTTGTGTTTGATCGCCCCGAACGACGAGATCTTTTTGCCAAACTGTTCGCGTTCGTTGGCGTAGCGTACTGCTTCGTGAATTGCGAGCTTTGCTCCACCTGTGACTGACGCACCAAGTTTGAACCGGCCGACATTCAGGATATTGAAAGCGATCTTCGCTCCGTCGCCGACATTGCCGATGAGATTAGTTGCCGGAATTTTGCAGTCGGATAAAATAAGCGGTGTTGTCGAGGAAGATTTGATTCCCATCTTGTGCTCCTCGGCTCCGGGACGGCAGTTTTCGCTGCGCTCGACTACGAAGGCTGAGAACTTGTCCTTTTCACCGTTAACCTTGGCAAAGACGATAAACACATCGGCAAAACTGCCGTTCGAGATAAACATCTTCTCGCCATTGAGCATGTATATAGTGCCGTCATCGCTTAATTTCGCATTTGTTTTTGCGCCGAGAGCATCAGAGCCCGAGCCACCTTCGGTCAAACAATACGCCGTGACTACTTCGCCTGAAACTATCTTAGGAATCCACGTTTGCTTCAATTCTTCGGAACCGAAATAAAGTATCGGGAGCAGCCCGATCGACGTTTGAGCACCGAAGGTCGTTCCAAAACCGCCGCCGCGTCCAATCATCTCAGCGATCACAACGCCGGTCGTTTGATCGAGGCCAAGGCCGCCGTATTCCTCAGGAATTGTTGCGCCCAATAAACCAAGCTCACCGGCCTTTTTGATCAGATCACGAGCGACTTCCCATGCATGCTGCTCCATTGCTGGCAATTGTGGTTGCACTTCGTTATCGACGAATTCCTTTGTCGTCTCGCCGATCATTCGCTGCTCGTCTGTTAAATCTTCAGGCGTAAATATCTCGCCCGTCGTCGATTCGGCAATCAAAAACTCGCCGCCTTTTAAATAAGATCTTTCCATTTGTGTTTCCATATCTATACTCTCTAAAACTAAACTTCAATGCTGTCAAAGTCGATAAAGGCATCGTTTTCAAAGTAAAAGGCCACGGCCGCTAAAAGCATTTCTAGACTGACGCAGTCTCTTTGCAAATGAGTGTTGTTGACGACCTGTTCGAATGCGTCAACTGACAAAAAGTCAGACATTGTCATATCCGAAATAAATGCAGTGCGGAAATCTTCCCCTGATTCGTCATAGTCATCATCAGTCAATACTGCACATTTCGAATCACCGGCCAATTCAATACCGTCTTCTATGAAGATAGAAACCCCGTCAGAAGGCAACTCTTGGGGAGAAGTGAGTAGCTCTCGCAGAGAATAGATTTTTTTATCGAATCTAATCAATCAACCACCGAATCAATCTAATCTTTCAAAAATACCTACGGCACCCATGCCGCCGCCGACGCACATTGTGACCATTCCGTAACGGGCCTTTCGTCGCTTCAGCTCTTGTAAAAGCGTCGCCGTCAATTTAGCGCCAGTGCAGCCAAGCGGATGTCCAAGCGCGATCGCTCCGCCGTTGACGTTTACTTTTGACGGGTCCATTTCGAGCACTTTCATTACCGAAAGGCCTTGTGCTGCGAATGCTTCGTTAAGCTCGATCACGTCTATCTGGTCGAGTGTGAGTCCTGCCATTTTCAACGCTTTCGGTATCGCATAAACCGGGCCGATGCCCATTTCTTCGGGTAAGCATCCGGCTGTTGCAAACGAGACGAATCTAGCCAGCGGCTTGATGCCAAGCTCGGTTGCCTTTTCCATCGACATCACGACCGCCGCCGCTGCACCGTCAGACATCTGCGACGAATTGCCGGCGGTCACCGTTCCATTTGCATGGAAAACCGCACGCAGTTTTGCCAACCCTTCGACCGAAGTGTCGGCACGCGGGCCTTCGTCTTGTGCAAAAACGATCTCTTTACGTCGCACACTGCCGCCATCGTCGATCTCATCGACAAAAACTTTTGCCGGAACGATCTCGTCCTTGAATTTTCCGTCAGCTATCGCAGCCAACGCTTTCTGATGCGAGTTAAACGAAAACTCATCGGCCTGCTCACGCGTGATCTCATATTTGCGTGCAAGATTCTCAGCGGTCAAGCCCATGTTGAGGTAATAATCGGGATAGCTGTCGACAAGTGCCGGATTTGGCCGCAAGACATTGCCGCCCATCGGTATCATCGACATCGTCTCAAGCCCGCCTGCGACGATCACCTCCGCGCCGCCTGTTGCAATGCGATCTGCGGCAAGTGCAATGGTCTGCAAGCCCGAAGAGCAATACCGATTGACAGTCATAGCCGAAGTTTCGACTGGCAAACCCGCTGCGATCATAGCCGTGCGTGCAACATTCATCCCTTGCTCGGCCTCGGGAAAAGCGCAGCCTATTATCATGTCTTCGATCTGCATTGGATCGAGATTCGGAACGCGAGCAACCGCTTCCTTTATAGCCGTCGCACCGAGATCGTCAGGCCGCGTATTTCTTAAAGTGCCCTTCGGAGCCTTACCAACTGCCGTTCGCACGGCTGATACAATTACTGCTTCTTTCATATACAATCTCAACTTTTTCGGTCTTCATCACAGTTTCGAGCACTTTCGGATCTATCTCAACCAAAAAACCACGCTTGCCGCCGTTGATATAGATCTTGTCCAGATCGAATATCGTTTTTTCAATAAAAGTGGGCATCGCTGTCCGTGTGCCGAAGGGCGAAGTGCCGCCAACGAGGTAGCCTGTCCATTTATTCGCACGTTCGGCCGTTGCAGGCTCGACTAATTTCACGCCTAAGAGGCGTGCGAGATTCTTTGTTGAGACTTGCCGGTCGCCGTGCATTAGGACTATCAGCGGCTTTCGCTCGTTTGTTTCAAATACCAAAGTCTTTACTATCGCGTGCTCGTCCACACCCAACTGCCTTGCCGATTCCGCCGTGCCGCCTTTTTCGACGTAATCGTAAAGGTGCGGCACAAAATCCACCTTCTTCTCTCTCAAAAATCTGATCGCGGCAGTTATAGGATAATCCATGAAAATTTTTGCCACGAATTACACGAATCGCACGAATAAACTCATTTTTGTCATTCGTGTCATCCGTGGCTAAATCTCCTTATATCTAAAACACGTCACCAGATGGTCATTGACCATCCCCGTCGCCTGCATAAATGCATACATAATGGTTGAGCCAACGAAGTTGAATCCGCGTTTTTTCAGGTCTTTGCTGATCGCGTCCGATATGTCTGTCGTCGCGGGTACGTCTCCACCTCTTAATTTGTTGAGGATCGGCTTACCGCCGACAAAACCCCAGATGTACGCATTGAACGAGCCGAATTCTTTTTGCACTTTTAGAAACGCTTTGGCATTCGACACGGCCGAAGCGATCTTCAAACGGTTGCGGATGATGCCTTCGTTTGTTAATAATTTGGCCATTCTGGCATCTGTGTATCTTGCCACTTTGTTTACATCAAAATTGTCAAAGGCTTTGCGATAGGTGTCACGTTTTCTTAATATCGTGTCCCAACTCAAACCGGCTTGTGCACCTTCGAGAACGAGAAACTCGAACAAGACGCTGTCTTCATGCTGCGGCACGCCCCACTCTGCGTCGTGGTAAGCGATATTAAGTTCATTTGTTGCCCAACTGCATCTTTTCATTTCGGAAAACCCTCGCTTTCTGTAACCATTTGTGCCTGGTTTAAGTGTCGCTGACTATGGACGACGAGAACTGTAAAGCAATCATCGAGACTATAGGTAACAATTCCGAGCAGCGGAGAAGTGATGATAGTTTTTGCCGGATCAATATCTGTTGGCAATTTGTTGATCGCAACGATCATCTGTTGCTGATGTTCTGCAAAACGGTCGACGATGTCGCCGCCGATCTCACTTTCAGACGGAAAAGCCTTTGCGGTCGTTTTCATCGGTTTCAGATTTTTCGGATCGAGACCTTTAATTAAGAATCTTCCAAAAAATCCACTGAACGGCGAAGTCTTTTCCCATAACGACATTTTCACGTTTCCATTCGCCAACCGTTCAAACTCTGAAAAATAAAGACTGTGCGTCGTGATCAAATGATCGAAACACTGTGCGACACTCCAACTTTTTGGTGCAGGTTTCCAGTTGAGATGCGCTGCGGAAAGTGAACCGAATGCGGATCGCGAATCTTCCGCGACCTGTCTCAAGTCATTTAAAGTATTTTCGAGTTGATCTTTCATTTCCCGCAAAGTCGCAAAGACCGCAAAGTTAGTTTCTCAATGGTTTTCCTGTTTTCAACATCGCTGCAATTCGTTCCTGCGTTTTTCGCTCGCCGCAAAGGGAGACGAAGGCCTCGCGTTCGAGGTCGAGTAGGTATCGCTCGGAAACCTGCGTTTTGTGGTTGATCGTGCCGCCGCTCATTACATGCGCAAGTTTCTTGCCGATAAGCTGATCGTGATGTGAGATAAAACCGCCTTGCTTCATCATGTGCAATGCGAGTTTCATTGCAGATTCGGCAGCCTCGCCGAGCACGGTGATATCGGTCCGCTCGACCGGCGACGTGTAGCCTGCCGCATCGAGATTCAAAACTTCCTGTTTGGCATCCTGTATCAAGCGGTCGCCGTTCATCGAGATCGCGTCGGAGTCGCGAAGAAATCCGAACGCACGCGCTTCCTGCGCAGAGGTTGCGACCTTGCCCATTCCGATGGTCTCGAAGGTCTTTTTCATAAACGCAAGCGGATCGGCGTCCGGCGTTTTGACCCAAGCATCCATCGCTCGCATCGTCATTTCTTTTGTGCCGCCACCGGCTGGAATTACGCCGACGCCGACCTCGACGAGGCCGATGTAAGTTTCGCCAGCCGCACGAACCTTGTCGCCGTGCATCGCGATCTCACAGCCGCCGCCGAGCGTTAATCCATACGGAGCGGTCACGACCGGTTTTGCAGAATAGCGAAGCCGCATAATGGTTCTTTGCAACGAGGCGACCATCATGTTGATGTCGTCCCATTCTTCCTCTTGCGCGGCTAAGAGGAGCATCATAATGTTTGCACCCGCAGAAAAATTGCCGCCCTGATTGCCGACGACAAGGCCTTTGAAATTCTTTTCAACTTCGTCGATGGCAAAATTCATCATCTGAACCGTGTCGCCGCCGATCGAATTCATCTTTGAGTGAAATTCGAGACAAGCAACGCCGTCGCCAAGATCGATCAGCGAAGCTCCGGGATTTGTTTTGATCGTGGCGGTGCGTTCTTTGACGTCTTTTAGTATAAGAACGCCGGGCTGCGGCGGGACGGCTTTATATTCGCCATTTATTAGGTCGTAAGCTGAGTGCTCGCCGTGTTCACTTTTATAAAAGCTCGTTGCTCCCGCCGCGAGCATTTTCTCGACGTTGGCAGGAATGGCCTGACCTTCGCTGCGCATGCGTTTGACAGACTCGGGCAAACCTATTGCATCCCAAGTTTCAAAAACGCCGATCTCCCAGCCGAAACCCCACTTGATAGCGTTATCTATTTCGACTATCGTATCGGCAATTTCTGGAATGCGATTGGCTGCATATCGAAACGTCCGCGACATCGTTTTCCATAAAAATTCGCCAACTTTGTCATCGCCCCATACGAGCGTTTTTATACGTTTTGCAAGATCGTCAGTTTGTTTTGCGGCGTCGAGAGAAGTGAATTTTGTTTTTGCCTGAGGCTTGTATTCAAAGGTTTCGAGATCGAGTTCGAGTATCTCGGTTTTTCCGTCCGCCGATTTTGTTTTCTTATAAAAACCGCCTTTCGTTTTATCGCCGAGCAGTTTTTTCTCGAGCATCTTGTTGATTAGGTCTGGCAGTAGAAAAGCATCGCGGTCTTCATCATCAGGCACTGCTGGGTAGAGATTATTGTTGACGTGAGCGAGTACGTCGATGCCAACAAGGTCACTCGTGCGAAATGTTGCCGATTTTGCATGGCCGATGGCTTTGCCGGTAATTTGATCGATCTCGGTTGGCGTAAATCCCATTTCGAGCATTTCATGAACGGTCGACATCATTGCGAATGTGCCGATGCGATTGGCGATAAAATTTGGCCGGTCTTTAGCAGGCACAACACCTTTCCCAAGCCTTTGATCCAGAAATCCGGAAACAGCGCACGCGATCTCGCCGTTTGTCTTGCTGCCGGGAATCACCTCGACGAGCTTCATGTATCGCGGCGGATTAAAAAAATGTATGCCGACAAAATGCTGTTTGAAATCGTCCGAAAATGGCTCGGCAATGCATTCGATCGGAATGCCGCTAGTGTTCGAGGCGATCACGGAGCCGGGCTTGCGATGCTTTTCGACTTCCGCAAAGAGTTTGTGCTTTATATCAAGATTTTCGATGACAGCCTCGATCACGAGATCGCAATTTTTGAGCTTTACCAAGTCGTCGGTGAAGTTACCTGTTGTGATCAGCTTGGCATTATCGGCTAGCATGAATGGTGCAGGTTTGAGTTTTTTAGCGGCTTCAAAAAGGGAATTTACAATGCGGTTACGCACCGCCTGAGATTCAAGCGTCAAACCCTTTTTTTCTTCTTCAGGCGTTAATTCCGTTGGAGCTATGTCTAGCAGCAATGTCGGTATTCCGGCATTCGAAAGATGTGCGGCGATGGCGGCTCCCATTGTTCCTGCCCCTAAGACAGCAGCTTTTGCGATATTCATAATTGATTATATCCTGACAAAATTATAACTGAATGAATGCTCATTCAGCAAGAGTCTGTGATACCAAAAAACAAAAAAATGATGCGAATTTCTTGACAAGTCATTGAAATAGGATAATACTTTTCACGTTCAGCATAATAAAATACGAGTGCGCGTATCGATACCACCAAAGGCAGCAGGATAATCGGTATCTGAGCGCGGCCTCAAAATCAGGAGAAGGATATGTTTAAGAAGATATTACTCATTCTGTCTATTTGTCTTTTGTTCACTTTTGGAGTTTTTGCTCAGGATGATTCTGCGTCGTCTAAGACCGAGCCAAAAGCCTCCTCAAGTGATGCGCCAAAGGCTACTGCTTTTCGCCCGACTAAAGATCAGATAAGAAAAGGCCAGGAAATACTCATTGCTCAAAAACTTTGGGATGGCGAAGCAACAGGAGTTTATGGCGAGTGCCGGCCGGCTATTAAGGCATACCAGAAAGCAAACGGGCTGGACCAAAACGGTAAATTTGACAAAGCAACCTTGGCAAAAATGAAAATAGCGCTTACGGACAAGCAAATGGGCGGAGGATCATCTTCTGATTCAAAATCTTCTTCGTCAGGTTCTTCGACTGACGGCCCAAAGCGGCCTGCTCCGTTTCAGGCTACCAAAGATCAGATCACATCTCTCCAAGCCAAGCTAAAAGAAGCGAAGTTATTCTCAGGTGAAGCAAACGGTGAGCGGAGCGATGAATTAAAAGAAGCAGTAAAGAAGTATCAGGAATCAAAAAGCTTGAAAGCGACCGGCGGAATAAATGCCGCGACGCTTGAGAAAATGGGCATTGCGTTGACCGACAAACAAAAGGCCAACGTCGCCGCTCAAAAGGCGTATGACGAAGGCAAAAAAGACAGTAAAGATAAGGATTAATTAACCGGAAAACAAATTTTATCGGCCGATGCAAGTCTTGAGCATCGGCCTTTTTTGTAACAAGAGATATTTCACGTTATAGTTGTCGCAATTGGAAGTGTCGCAATTGGAGTCTTTATGAAAAATCTTATTTATTCTGTTGTCTTGATCGTCGTGGTTTCTCTTTCGGTCATGGCCCAAACAAGCAAAGAGGAAGCTGCCATTCGCAAGGTTATGGACGAACAGGCTGCGGCTTGGAACAAAGGCGATATCGAGGGTTTTATGACGGGTTATTGGCGCTCGGAAAGGCTGACTTTCATCTCGGGCAATGACGTCACGCGGGGCTGGCAGAAGACTCTCGATAATTACAAAAAAAGCTACGATTCGCCGGCGAAGATGGGCGTTTTGATGTTTTCCGACCTTGAGTTTACGATCCTCTCAAAAGACGCCGCTGTTGTTCTCGGCAGTTGGGCATTAAAGCGAATAAAAGATACGCCGCACGGGAAATTCACGCTTACTTTTCGTAAATTCAAAGAGGGTTGGCGGATCGTTATGGATCACACGTCATGAGTAAAACGTCTTGACGAACGGTATGACCCGTGGTATTACTTAATATATGAGCGTAGCTAAAGTAACAATTTCCATTGAATCTGACGTTCTGAAACAGTTGGACAGATTAGTGACGGAACGCGTGTTTTCAAACCGCAGTCAGGCCGTAAATTCGGTAGTAAAAGAAAGGATCAACCGATTAAATAAAACTCGGCTAGCGAGAGCCTGTGAAATGCTCGATCCTTCCGAAGAACAGGCGTTTGCGGAGATAGGGGCTTCCGGAGATATTGAAGAATGGCCGGAATATTAAAAGGCGACATCGTTTGGGCGGAACTTGACCCGACTGTCGGCAACGAACAAGCCGGCAGGAGGCCAGTTTTGGTCATAAGTAACGATATTTTCAATGATCGTTCAGGCACTGTAATCGTGGTTGCAGTTACAAGTCAGGAGCCACGGGCTCCATATCCGTTGACTGCCGAACTTTCAAATCGTGATTTGCCCAAGCGTTCATGGGTCAAGATCGGCCAGATCCGAACTCTTTCGACTCAGCGGCTAGGACGAAAGATCGGAAAGGCGTCTCAAAGCGATTTAGAACTTGTTGTGGATGGGCTTACGGAAATAATAGACGACTAGTTTGAATTACGCATTCAATTCCAGATTGATCACTGGCTGCTCAATTAATCCAGATACGGTTCCGATATTTTCATTGATAAATTCCTCCGCCATTTCTGCGTCCATTGGACGGGCAAATAGATAGCCCTGGCCGAAGCCGCAATTTAATTCGTTAAGCTGGTCGAGCTGTTCGGCGGTCTCGATGCCCTCGGCGATGACGTCCATTTTCAGGTTTTGAGCGAGTCTTACGATCGTCCTTACGATCTCGCCGTGCTCCTCGCTCTCGGACATCTGGCTGATGAATGAACGGTCGATCTTTAGGCTGTTCACAGGAAGACGGTGCAGGTAGCTCAGGCTGGAATATCCGGTGCCGAAATCATCGAGGCTCAGCTCGACGCCGATATCTCGCAGGCGATTCATCACCTTCACGGCCTTGTCGCTGTTTTCAATTAGATAGCTTTCCGTGATTTCGAGTTTCAGGCAGCGGGATGGAAGCCCGCTCGATTCAAGTGCTTCCACAACCTGCTCAGCGAGGTCGGTTTGCAGGAATTGCTTGGCTGAGAGATTTACGCTGATCACTAGTGATTCTGCATGGGGCAAGGATTCCTGCCAAATGCGCATTTGACGGCAGCTTTCACGAAGTATCCAACGGCCCAGCGGGAGTATCAGACCTGATTCTTCCGCCGTTGGTATGAATTCTTCCGGAGAAATGAAACCGCGTTCAGGATGGTGCCACCGGACGAGAGCTTCAAAACCCTTGATCGCCTGTGTTACGAGATTGAGGATCGGCTGGTAATGAACCTCAAATTCGTTATGTTCGAGGGCGTGACGTAGCTCAGTTTCAAGCTGTAGCCGAGTTGTCGCCTGTATGCGCATCGCTTCGGTGAAAACCTGGTGACGAGCACGGCCCGTGGATTTGGCGCGATACATTGCGATGTCGGCATCGCGCAGCATATCTTCGGCCGTTCTGAAACCATCGATGCTAAGAGCAATCCCGATGCTTGCGGAAATGAAGAGATCTCTTCCGTTCAGGTCGAACGGTTCTTTAAGATCTTCCTGAATACGCTCAGCGACCTGAATTGCGTCTTCGGGTTCGAGCATTTCGGTGAGCAAAATTACAAATTCGTCGCCGCCAAGCCGGGCAACGAGGTCGCCTGTTCGCGTCCAAAGCTCAAGGCGGCGGGCGATCTGCTTTAACAGCTCGTCGCCCTCGGCATGGCCCAGAGAATCATTGACCACCTTGAACCGGTCATAATCGAGGAACAGCACCGCGTACGGATTGCTGTGGCGGCTCTTGCACCTTTCGACGGTCATTCGCAGGTGGTCCATAAACAGAGCGCGGTTAGCGAGGCCGGTCAGGCCGTCGTGAAATGCGTCATGCAGCAATTGATCTTCAGCACGCTTTCGCTCGGAAATGTCCATGAACATCCCTAACGTGCCTGTAACGACGCCTGCTTCATTCGTCACCGGAGCACCGCTGATCAGAACCCACATCATTTCGCCCGATTTTTTTCGGATGCGGGCCTCATACTGGCTGGAAACGCCCTTTTTTCTTTGTAAGTTTTCTCTTTCAATAATTCTGCGGCCTTCATCGTCAAAAAACAGATCGAATGTAGTTCTGCCGACCATTTCTTCACGCCGGAAACCGGTCATTTCACAAAGGCGGGCATTGGCAAATTCGATAACTTCGTCATTATCAACCTGCGTCAGGCCTTCGTTCATGCTTGCGATAAGCGTTCGCAGTTTGGCTTCGCTTTTGCGGAAATTGGCCTCGCTTGAGCGCAACGTATCTTCGGACCGTTTGCGTTGAATTGCAACGGCTATTTGGCCGGCTGCCGAGGAAAGCAGCTCGATGTCGCGTTCCGTGTAGGCACTTTCGTCTTCGTAATGCTGCACTACGATCACGCCGATCACGCCGGTCGGCGTTCTGAGGGGAATGCCGAGCCAGATCGCTGAAGAAGTTCCAACCGACTCGACCTCGCCCTGTTCACAGAGACGATCGACATCAGTTTCGGTGAGAAGGGTAGGAAGCCCTCGTCGAAGCGCATATGCCGTCAATCCGCGGCCAAGTTTTTGCGGCGGGGCAACTGTGTCGAATTTATCTATACAAAAGGGCACCTGGAAAAGGTCGGTTTCCTTATCGTATAAAGCAACGTAGAAGTTTTCCGCATAGATGGCCTGGCCGATCGCACGCTGAACGAGCTTGAGCAATTGTTCTAAATTTGAAGTTGTCGAAACACCATGAGTGATCTCAAAAATTACCCTAGCTTCGGTTTCCGCGCGATGAAGCTGCGAAACCATGTCCGACGATGTTTCAGTGACGATCTCGTAATACTTTTCGGTTTCGGGCGATGTTCCTGTCGTGTGCTGCTGTCCACTATTATTGAACAGCAGAATTTTGTTCGATCTGCTCAAGAAGCCAATCCTGAGAATGCACGCTATTAGTGAAACCGCGAGCATAGCGATCACCACCGACGAACCTTGCGAATCATTGGCCGACATTTGCCATGTAAACCCAACCCCGATCAACAGCAGGGCAGCCGCGATCGGAATTAATAAAAGTTTGAAGGGCTCAGGAATTTGATGTTTCATAGGATCGACCGATGAAAATTGATTACGACACAAATCCTTGCCGATTTATTTCGAGATTTGCACCAGTGAAGCGGCAGCTAGTTATTGAAGGGCTTTTGAACTGTGTTAGACAAATACAAGCGTTCGCAGATGGACGTGTGAGCAGTGCGCTCAAGTTCCACTTACCATTCTACATGTATCAGGCAGTGTAGAACAAGGTTTTTTGTGTAGAGTTAATGTTGCGGGTTTAATTGACAGGCTCTGCCTACTACTTACTCCGATAGTTTTTTTTGTAGCCTACGGCACTCCGCTCATTGTATAATTCTTCAAATGCTCTGAAAGTTTACTGGAGCATTATTTTGTCCGACCTCTCTTTCTCATTATCGCTTTGGTAATTGGTTCCGAATTTCGCAACATTTTCACATTAGGCTATTAGATAAGAAATTAGCCCGCAATACCATTAAGATGAACTAGGAAATATATGAAAAAGCTCTACTCTTTACCTACTTTGAAGTCTAAAGGCCTTCGATTGGCTTCCATTTTGTTGTTGACAGGCTTTATGGCCGTTGTTTTTTTGATTTTGCCTGCGAAGTCTTTTGGACAGACAACACGTCCTTTAAAGAAAAAGTCGGTAGTAAAACCGACTATGGCTGTAAGATCGGGAAACAAAGAAACAAAAGTTCGGGTAAAGACGAAAGGCCGGCGCAAAGGCGATGAAAAGATGACGATCAGCACCGGTGAACCGGTCACGCCTGCGGAATTCAACGGTGACATGAGAGATCTTCCACAGTATGTCACCCAGGCAGAACGTGACATGTTTTCAAATCGTCCGGAACTTGAGATCGAAATAGACAGGCCGGTAAAAAAAGTGCCGTTGCCGGGAGCCGTCGAACCCGAAACATTGCCCTTACCGGATATTCCGTTCGTGGCTATGCCGACGCCAATTGTTACATTCGACGCGATGAATTTCACTGCAAATGGTGCCGGATGGCCGCCGGATACAGTTGGCGATGTGGGGCCAAACCATTACGTTCAGGCCGTAAATACGTCTGTCGGAATTTACAGCAAAACGGGAACGCAACTTTCGACAGTTACCTTCAACACTTTATGGACAGGCGCCGGGACAGGGACGCCGTGTGATGCCTCTCACGATGGTGACCCGACAGTTATTTATGATCCGGGCCGCGATCGTTTCATCGTCGCGGATTTTGCATGGACCGATACTCAGAACGGCCCGTATTACGAATGTGTTGCAGTATCAAAAACAAGCAACCCGCTTAGCGGCGGTTGGTGGCTTTATGCAATAAGAGCGGACGATGCCGCTCATCCATATCTTCCGGATTATCCCAAAATGGGCATCTGGCCCGACGGCCTCTATATGTCGACGAATATGTTTGACTGCCTGAATGCGGGATGTTCGAGCGCTAGCTATCAGGGAGCGCGCGCATATGCGTTCAACATTAATAAAATGGTCAACGGAACGGCGCTGACAGCCAACGATGTTCAGTTCGTCGATATGACTCCCGCCGGCAACCACTTTACAGTGCTGCCCAGCAACTATCGCGGAACGTCTCCGCCTGCTAACACCCCAAATTATTTTGTCGGAGAGTCGCAGACAGCCTTCGCGTGGGAGGTTTACAAGTTTCACATCGATTTTACGACTCCCGCAAACACTACCTATACCGGCCCGACCAATGTTTCCCAGACAACTTACGTCACTGCGGCGAGCTCGGTACCTAATCCTTCTCCGGGATTGAACAACGAAACACTGGCCGATCGAATGATGATGCAGGTCCAATATCGTAACATCAGCGGCGTCGAATCGCTTTGGGTAAACCACACGACAGGTACGGCCAGCCCTGGAGCGTCAACGCCGACCGGCCTCCAATGGGCCCAGATAAATGTCACCGGAACCACCGTAAATACTACTCCGGTGCAGCAGCAAATATTTAACAATGGTGCCGACGGGATAAACCGGTTCATAGGTGCATTGGCAGTTGATAAACAGGGAAACATGGCTATAGGCTATACTGCATCAAGTTTGACTCTTGCTCCCGATATCCGCTATGCCGGACGGCTGGTGTCTGACCCGCTGAACACATTGGCACAAACGGAAACGACGATGCTGCCCGGCGTCACCCGAAATGTGCAAACAGGCCACACGCGTTGGGGCGATTACAGCGCAATGAGTGTCGACCCTACAGATGATTGCACCTTCTGGTACACACATCTTTATTTTCCCGTGACGGGCCAAAACTGGGTGACGCGTGTCGGTTCGTTTAAACATACGACCTGCACAGCGGGTGCGACGCCGACAGCAACGGCAACGTTTACTCCAACGCCTTCTGCAACGAATACGGCGACCGCCACGGCAACGATCACATTCACACCGACGCCGACCAATACGGCGACAAATACATCCACGCCAACGGCGACGGCGACAAATACATCCACGCCAACGGCGACAGCGACAAATACATCCACGCCAACAGTGACGGCGACAAATACATTTACGCCAACAGCAACTGCGACCGAAACATTTACTCCGACTCCAACGGCAACGAATACATTTACGCCAACATCAACTGCGACCGAAACTTTTACACCTACTCCAACGGCGACAAACACATTCACACCAACGCCGACAGCCACGGAAACATTTACTCCAACTCCGACGGCAACAGAAACATTTACGCCAACAAATACGGCGACAAACACACCAACAAATACCGCGACAAACACTCCGACTTTCACTCCGACTCCGCCGCCCGTGATCTCGGGATCGGTTACATACGGTAATGCGGTCGGTACTCCGAGTACGCGACTTGTTTCAAATGTAACGGTGACAGGTGCCGGCTCGCCGAATGTTTTTGCTACAACCGGCGCACCCGGGCCCGGCGAGGGCACATATTCGCTCAGTGGATTCGGATCGGGTTCCTACACAATTACGCCGACGAAAACAGGTGGCCAAAACGGCACAATAACGTCGTTTGATGCTGCAAGGATCGCGCAGTCTGTTGTTGGTGCCATAGGGCTAAGCCCTGCTCAATTGATTGTGGCCGACGTCAGCGGTGCAGGCGGAGTGTCCTCATTTGACGCGGCATTAGTCGCGACTTACGCGGTTTCAAATCCCGGAACAGGAATGACAGGAAATTGGAAATTCGTTCCGGCAAGCATCGCGCACCCATCGGTCACGGGCGACATAACCGGCGAAGATTATTCCGCATTGCTGATGGGCGAGGTTTCGGGCAATTGGAATAATACAGGTGCACGCGCGGTCCGTATCAACGGGCCGGAAAGAGGCACGACCGTAGCTGCCGCAAACATAGCGACACCTGTAAACGGTGATGTATTGATACCGATTGGTGTCGAGGGAGCAGCAAGTCAGGGAATTATCTCCTATGAGTTCGACCTTAGATACGATCCTCTCGTGATACAGCCGAAGCTAAATCCGGTCGATCTTGTCGGCACTGTGAGCCGCGGACTTTCGGTGGTGGTCAACAATAGTGAAGCCGGACTGCTGAAGGTTGCCGTTTACGGCCCTATGCCGATCACAAGCGACGGCATTCTTCTGAATCTCCGGTTCACTGCCATCGGAGCCTCCGGTTCAGCTTCACCGTTAACATGGGAGCGAATAATATTTAACGAAGGCGATCCAACTGGTAGCTCGATTGACGGACGCATTGAACTTACGAACAAAGCGACTCAGGTAGATCGGAGACGTCCGAGATAATGAGAAATTAAATCGTCTCAGCGAATTATTTCGATTGTAATGGTTTGCGAACTGGCGACGACATATTCGCCGGATGGTAATTCAAAATCCGTGAGGATCGTTTGCACCGTCGGTTTTATGCCGCCGGTCGTGCGGTCATTGTTGAGGGTTGCGAGCATCGACGGCGGAAGATTGGGCATTTCGCTCGAGCCGATGACCACGCCGCTGCTGATTCGCGAGACGACTGCGTAAAGGCGGTCGGGGCGTTTGAGCCGATTTATCGTGGAAATAAGCTCTGCTGCATTTTTTGGAATAAATTGAGTGATCGCCGAGTTTTGCTGAACTGCACCGCCGTCACCGATTGTTATCGCGACTGTGCCGGGAGCGGTGTCTTTCGGTATCGTCACCGGCACTTTTTGAATAATGACCTTACCGGAGGCCGTCCTTTGGAATGCGGCCACTTCAACAGTTTCGCCCGCCCGCACTTGTATCTTATCTGTTGAAATGCGATCAAGAATGGCCGTCTTGCTACCTTCGGACACGGTCATATTGAGCGTGACGCCGGTGACGTCGAGCCCTTCAAAACCGGCACGAAGTAAGGCGTTCAACGGTATTGCTGCCGCCGACGAAGCAAAGCCCGTGGCTTGCGGCCCGGCAAATCGGCGTGCCAGTTTGATCGAATCTTCGCCCCTGACAGTGATCTCGCCGGAAAGTTCGATCGTCGCATCGCCGACGCTCCGCTCATTGGCCTGAAGCGCGTTGCTAACACCGGCATTGATGATCAAAGGCGTCAATATTTCGTCGATCGCCGATTCGAAATTTACTTCCTCCTCACGTCCACGACTTGTTCGCAGTTTGATCTTTATCGGCAGCATTCGCGGCGTTACTCCGAGTTTGCCAAATATCCCGGTTGCCCGGTCCTGGGTCATCGATCCTACCATTGAATCAGGGACAGCCAGCTTAAATGAATTATTTGCGTTTGGAACAACGGTTACGACGTGCGATTCCGACATTGGAAGGCTCGACGTGCCTAGGCCAAAGAAGGGATGCCCGAATGCGTAGATCTTATCGCCGTCCCGCAGCGTCACCGTTCCGGCAGCGGCGATCGTAATATCGCCGCGCGATAAATGCACCACAACAGAATCGCCGCCGACAAGCGTTTCGGAAGCTGCCTTTTTCATAGGCGTGATAGCCGAAATTCCGCTTGATGCCGCGACCGGCAATATACCGACCGAGAGAAACTCAGGACTGATCAGGTCGATAGTTTTTTGTGAAATTCCCGAAAACGTTACCGGTGTCGTTATCGGCCTAAATGTCTGTCCTGCGACAGCCATTAGCATCGAATCAGATGAAAAACCTGACGCGAGCGGACTGCGGGATACAGCATTGCTTCCAAGATCAGGCCGCCATGTATTGGAAAGAAGTTCGGTATATGAAAATGCCATATGTGCCGACGATGCCGCCGCCATTGGAGCGGTCGATGTTTCGACAAGCGAGATCATTTGTTCGATAGGTGTTATCCCGCAGATCGGTTCCTTGGCAAATGGAAAACTGTATGAGATCGCACCAACTAACTTTCCCTCAATATACACGGGCGAGCCCGACATGCCGGCAAAAACGAATGTGCGTTCGGCATTTGCTCCGCTTAAGCGGCCAATTATCATGTCCTGTTTCGGCCCGATCCAATTCGGGAGCACACCGAGTATCTCGACGTTGAATTCTTCCGATCTATTGCCGCGAAATACAGTTCTGGCAGTTCCACGCATACCTTCGCGTAATTCCGAAACGGGCAGTATTTTTATTTCGGCATTTAAATCCGACGCAGGTTTGAATTGACCAAAAATGTTGAGTGAGGCGAGAAAAAGGGCGAGAAAACACTTAAAAAACTTTGCTTTTGTCATTGAAAAACTTCTTCCGTAACAACAGGCACTTATGGTAACATTTTAAAGGACTATCTGAAAGCCTTTCTTTAGAGGCCTTCATCCCCAAAGTCCGGCAATCCGGCCGATCAACCAATCCTAGTTTTATCCTCAATTAGTTATGACTAAAATGACCCGTCTTTTAAAGAGTTTGACTCGCTTGCTCCTGCCAGCGGTTCTTTTGATACTGACAGCCGTGATCGGCGGAGCTGTATGGCTGATCTATACGACGGCCCGCCCGCTTAATTCGGTGTATCTTGTTTCGCCGGGCAAATACGGACAGCTTAGTCCGCGAGCTGCGCAGGTTACGGACGAAACCTGGACCAATCGCGACGGAAGCCAGGCACGCGGATGGCTGCTTCGCGGAGATGAGAACGCTCCTGCCGTGATCCTGTTTCACAAATTCGGGGCAGACCGCTCGTATGTATTAAATCTTGGCGTCAAACTAAATGAATCAACAAATTTCACCGTTTTGATGCCCGATCAGCGTGCTCACGGTGAAAACCCGCCGGTTCAGAATGCATCGTTCGGCGGTTGTGAAACTGAGGATTCTATTTCCGCAATTGAGTTCCTTCGAAACCTGAAAACACAGAATCAGATCGATCTTGTCGGCAAGAATCTCGGTATCTATGGTGTGGAAATGGGAGCGATAGTAGCTATTTCTACCGCCTCTAAAGACACAAGCGTCAAAGCGATCGCAGTCGATTCTGTCCCGCAGGGTTCAGACGGCGTGCTCGACACATCGGTCGTAAAGCGGTTTCCTTTTGCGAGTTTTGTAACGACGCGGCTCGCCCAGCTTGGAACGCGAATGTATTATTTCGATGGCTGCTATCAGCACGAAAACGTTGCCGACACAGCCAAAAAAGTGGATGGCCGAAATATCTTATTGCTCGCGGGCGTCGATGCGCAGGATTTTCAGGAAGCGACCTCAAAATTGAGCAAGTCGTTTCCAACAAACAACAAGATCGAAACCAAACTCGACCTCAGCCCATCCGGCTTCGGCATTATTAATGCTTCAATGGAACAGTCCGAGGCATACGATCAGAGATTGATCGATTTCTTTAGAAGTTCGCTGAGTAATTGAAGGGGAGAAAGGGTGAAAGGGAGAAGAGGGAGAGATTATCGGGACTTGGATCGTATTCCTGATGGCAAGATCCTTTGGTGTGGACTGTTTATCATGATTACTAACTTCCCGATTATTTCGTCATACGTTTTATAGAGTTCTCGTGCTCGGTTACGATCTACATATTCACAAGCAACAGCAAATTCTATCCACGTTTGGGTTTCAGCGGCTTCACCTTCAGAATCATTCAGCTTGGCAATAAACGCCGCTTCATATCGGCGCTTACACCAGGCTTAGGCTAAATTTGCACACACCGAACGGGACGATCTGCGAATTTGGTCAGTCAACGAGTAGGTTTCTTCTTTAGGAAATGATTTGCTTATCTCGAATATCGACATCGCGGCCTCAAAACCTTTCTTATAAACGTCCAATTCCTGATGACGTGTTATTTTCATAGAGTCTCTCCCTTTCGCCTCTTCTCCCTTTCTCCCCTTCTCAATCAAGGTCGATTTTCTTTTTGCTGTGGCCGTTAGATTTTGAGACGGAATGTATTTCGGCACTTTCTTCGATGCGGACGACAGACGTTTCCAATACCTCTTTAAGCTGTTTTAATCTTTCAAGAGTCGAGGTCATTTCGAGCATCTGATATTTTTTTTCATTCTCGAAATTGAAGGCTGCGGTAATTAAGAATGAAAGTGCTTCCGAATCGGCTCGCTGAATTTCGGGCAGTTGTCCGCGATTGCCGCTCATCTTAAACGCAGCTTTTGCCATCCGTTCAAACAGAGCAAAAACTTCATCGGATAAAGGTTCAAGCTTCGCAGCATTTTCTTTTTCATCTTCAAAAAACTCTACTTCGCCAACCAGATAAGGCTCGCCCGCATCGACATAATTAATAAGCCGATAACGTAAAAGCCCGAAGGTCAGTATGTTTGATCGTCCGTCCGGCAGCGTCTCAGATTCTCTGATCTCGGCTACGCAGCCGACACTTCCTGTTGCCGGTTTCTCGACGAAAGATTCTTGCGGTTCGAAAAGCGTGGCGCCGAAAAGTTTGCCTTCGCTTTCAATATCCCTAAGCATTTTCTGGTATCTGTCTTCAAAAATATGCAGCGGCAGCAGCTCGTTCGGCAGCATCACCAGCGGCAGAGGGAAGATCGGCAGATGTTTGATGCCGGAC
>JANMDA010000091.1:0-5920 GCA_031376085.1 Chloracidobacterium sp. | reverse complement strand
CAGGATCGTATTTGTCTTCGCTCGTCTCAGGATGATCGGGGAAGGCTTTGGTCATGCCGAGGCCGAAGTGGTCGACCTGGACCGCTCCGTAACGGTGCATGATGTCGGCGGCTTCGTCGCGGCGGGGCGTTTTGTGTATGTGTACCGTCATCACGCAGTGGCCGTCCTGCAAGGCCGTCTGGTAGCGCTGCATTATTATCCGGTCGAAGGTGATGCCGCGAAACTTGCGCAGGAATTGTGCCGCAAGGCCGTGCCCTTCGCCGGTGAAATCGTACGTTTCCGCTCCCGGAACGCCGCAGAAAAGCTCGATGTCATTTGCATCGAAACCATTTGACTTTAGTTCTTCGGCAGCATGCACCCCTAAGTCAGAGTCCTCGAAAATGCCCATCAGTTTGAAAAGCGGATCGGGCGTGAATGCCTGTTCGTTGTTGATATCGACGACCTTTGTCGTGTCGGCTTCCGTGGTCATAACGATTTTCTCCTAAGGTTAATGAATTATTCTAGCATGTGGCTGTGTCTTTATTCGCTGAAGGCGACAAACAATATAGCGTAGGGTGAAACCCTACGTCGATCCGCAAACAACACACCGTCTCCGAAGGTGACGAACACCCATTTAACGCACGATTCTGTTCGTCCCCTTCAGGGACGGAACGACTAACGACATTGTTTCGTAGGGTTGCACCCTACGCTATATTGTCCGTCTCCTTTGGAGACCAAGGCCGGGACGGCGGCGTTACTTCCGATTTAGATTTTCATCGTAGAGTTCGCGGTAAATGCGGTAGTTCCTCATTACTTTAAAGACATAATCTTTGGTTTCTGCAAAGCCTACCTCCGCAGAAAAGATGCCGGGTTCTTTTGGTTTTGAGCGGTTCCACCAGCGGGCGGCGTTGTCTTCGCCGCCGTTGTAGCTCGCGGCGATCGCTTCGTTGAGGCCGCCGAATTCTTCTTTTAATGCCGCGATGTATTCGCAGCCGATCGCAATGTTCGTTCGCGGCACATAAAGGTCGTCAGGCTGGATCGTCGGAAAGCCTGCTTTTTGATTATATTTGAGCGCCGTGTCGTAGGTGAGCTGAAGAAGCCCGCGAGCCGCTGACGGAGATTTTGCGTCCGGGCGAAACGAACTCTCTTGCTTCATTATGGCGAGAATGAAGCGTGGATCGAGATTGCGTTTCTTTGCTTCCTGAACGACCTCGGTGCGAAACGCGGCAGGGTAATCAGTATTGGCAACTGATACTTTTGCAGTGCGCTTTACGCGGCCAGTGTTTATTTTCTCTGATGCCAAACCACCATAATACGATCCATTAACGTCAGCGATCGTCGCGAACATCGCAAGAGCTTCGTTGCGTTTGCCTGCGTTTTCGAGAGCGATGCCGCGAAGGTATTTGACCTCATCGAGACTCGTCATCGAGCCGGGGAACTTCGACTGCGACTGCATTTGAGCAGCGGTCTTTTCGGCCTCGGCCCAAAGCCCACGATAAATATACATCCGCAAACGGCCTTGCAGAGCATTTGTCTCAGTCGGTTTTCCCGCAAACTTGGCGCGAGTTTTATCGACCCATGCGGTTGCTTCGTCATATTTTCCTGCTTCTCGCCAAGCGTCGATAATGTTGGTATGCGCGGTTTCGACCCGCTCGCCATCAGGGTACATCACGGTGTATTGCTCATAGATGCGAGCGGCTTCTTCGTTGTTGCCGAGCCGCAAATTGCACGCAGCTTTGAAGCTAAGTCCTTCGCGGCCGTCTTTTGTTTCGGGATATTTGCGTGCGACGCGGTCGAGAAAGGGAATTGCCTTGGCATATTCGCGTTCCCAATAATACGAGCGGCCGGTAAGGAATAGGGCAGTCGACATCGCAGGATCGGTCGGATAATTATCAAGGATCTTTTGAAAATGTTCGCGGGCTTCGGGAAATTGCCTGTTATCGAAATAAGTTTGTCCGCGCAGCATATGCTCGGCTGCCGAAAGCGTTGGAATGCCGCCGTCTTTTGCCTTGCTAACTCTATCCTTACCGATCACGCCGCGCAGTGTCGAATCAGATCGCTGGCAAAAAGCCGTCGAACAAAGCAAGAGAGAAACAAAAATAATGCGAAGGTGTTTCATAATTCGGGTAGACGGAGTTTTCATTCAACGTTGCGTGTTACGCCCTTACTCATGTGCGGGCTTGTGCATATTTTTCGATAAACGAACATTTCTTTGCTATTATGCGTAATTGAGCGTGTAACTAACGGGCTGTTTTATGAATCCTTGTCAAAATTGCGGAAAACTTAACTCAGATGAAACCAACTTTTGTCGTTTCTGCGGGACGAAGTTCGTATATCAGCAATCGGCTCCACGAAACCCTTACGAACATTCATCACCGCGTCCTTATGCGTGGAAGACCGATGAGTTTCAGACTCAAATCGAGCCGCGTCCGACAGAGCGAGTTCAGTCGCCAACGCAGCAGTTCAACCCAAACAATCTAAATTATCAACCTGCTCCGCTGGCCTACCAGCAGCATGCACCGCTTTATTCAGGCGGCCCTGTTACTTGTCCGCGATGCGGCAGCCAGCACATGCCGGGATTCGCGAGAAAAATTTCCACTGCCGGATGGGTAGTCTTTGCCGTTTTGCTGGTCGTTTTCTTCCCATTATTCTGGATCGGCTTATTAATGAAGGAAGACGTCCAAATATGCCCGGTTTGCAATTCCAAAACAGCAAGGCCTCAACTCTACCGGTAATAATAACCTTTCGGATGCTCTATTTTGACCTCGGGATTCGTGCTTTGGACGAGCAGTTTGTGATAGCCCCTTTTCATGTGCGTGGAAAGGTATGTCAACGAGAACTGCCGGTTTAACGAGAGCACCATATCCTTAAAAAAAGGCAAGTAACTTATCGGAGCGATCGTGCCGTTTGCGAAAGCTCGTCCACCGGTTTCTTCGGATAGTTTATCGAGCGCACCCTGCGCCGCAAGAACGAGCGGGGAACCGCTGTTCTCCGTAGCCGTGGTAGGTGCATAGAAAGAATAGACAGCAACACCTTTTCGCTGGCCTTTTAAGATCGCTTGGTCGAGATCAAAGCTCTGTGCGACCGATGCAAGATTCATACCCTCCGAGGTATCGAGGCCATCGGAAAACAACAGAATTGCACGCCGTCCCGACGGAACTCCGTCAAATCTTCCAAGCACTTCCGAGACTCCTGAATAAGGACTGCGCGGTGCGAATGCTCTACTGCCGGAAACAATCCGCAGCGAACGAGCGGCCTTTTCGAGATCGTCGGTAAACCTTTGGCGAATATCTACCGAACCGCTTCGCGTATAAGCGATCATCACACGCGTTCCTTTCGGCAGGCCTTTGATGAATTCCTGAATGTCCTTGATCTGCAAATTAAAAGTGGAGGCGAGATCTTCCTGGATTACGATGGCGATGGAGAGCGGGGAATTTGAAACGCTGCGTATCGACAGTATCTGCTGTTCGTCCTTGTCCTCTTTGACGATGAGGCGGTCGGCCTGAACGTATTCCTCGGCCTGCTTTTCCTTCAGCTCTTTTTTCGTAAAGATCGAGATCGGAACCGTAACGGTGCGCACCTCCTGCTTTTGTCCGGGATTCTGCGCCAATGCATTTGCGGACAATGCAACCAAAGCAATGATGATCAGCAAAAATATTCGTTTTTTCATAACGCAATCACCGCACACAGGAATATTATTATATTTCTCAACAAAGCTAAACAATATGATGCCGAAACTAGCTGTTCGGTTTCCGGTCGTGTTTAGATAATATTGCGCTAAACTTGAAGCGACAGTCCCTATGTACGAAATGACACCGAGCGAACTGGCACGCGGAAGAAAATTGAAGATAGGGGCCTTTGCCGCTCCGCTGATTCTCACGCTTATTCCCGCGATAATTACTTTTCTGCTGCTGTTACTGGCTGCAACTGGGCCGCCGGTCGCGGCTGTGATCCTGTTTGTGGGAATAATCACGACGGTAGTCGGCTTTATTACCGGGATCGTAATAGCAGCGATCTTAGCGCAAAGACGTTCGATCTGGACGCGTGAAATGCGTGAGCGTATCGCTGCCGACGGTATTAAAGCCGAAGAAATAAACTGGTTCCGAAACGAGCTTAAACCAAGCGAAAAACGTGCTCTCAAGGCTGTCGAGGCCCGCGACCTGCTGCTTGCCGACGCCTATCGCGAAACTCTTGCATCGCGTCTGACCGCCACGCGTATTGTCAGGTCTTCAAAACGCGAGCTGACACTTGCCAGGCAGCGGCAGAACTCGCTCAAACAGTTGAAAAGCGCCCGCGCCGATGAATTTCAGACCGAGATACTCAGGGATATTGATAAGATCGGCAAGATCAACGACGAATCCAAACTGATGCTCGCCGAGGCAGAATCGCGGCTGCAAATGATCGAAGCCGCCGCCAGCCGTGGCGGAAGCATTGCCGATTCCGAACTTGCCCTAAAGAAACTCTCCGCCCGAACCGCCGAACTGCCGCTCGCCCTCGAGTCCGCCAAAATGACGGAAGAGATCCGCAGGGAACTCGAAGCCGAAGAAGATCAGTAACTGTCCCAAATGTCCAAAATGCTTTGGGACAGGCTAAGCTATTGATTCTAAAGGATTGTGCCGTCAAGTGTCCCACTGTCCCAGCGTTTTTTTCGCAGTAATCGTTCCAACTGTCCCACTGCTGTCCCACGCCCGAGTGGGACAGTCTAAACATTGGAAACATTAGAGTTGCAACAGTAATTTGGGACTGTCCCACGACTTTTGGAAAAAAAGTTTTTCAGGGCTACGCAAAAACTAGCCATTTATTGTCAAAGAGCAAAATCGCTGCAAAATTACAACGATTCCCCGCATCAACCTAGCACAATGTTAAGGTCGATTGAAACACCAACTTTCCGGATATGACACAACTTTCTCGATTCGACACAACTTTCCGACCCATTTTTATAACGCAAATTTTTGACAACTCAGCAAATTAGACTATAATCTGCCAATTAAACCAATTTTTGTTTTACAACTCTAGACAATTCCGGCCGAAGTAAACGGCTAATTAATTTTAGGGTAACGCTGATGTAAAGCTGTTGCCTTAAATTAAAATTACCTACTTAAGTGAATCAAACTATGTTCAACCGCAACCGTTCGTCGCTTTTCACTGTTGTCCGCAATATTTCACTAGCAGTATTGATCGGGCTTGTCCTTGTTTTTACTGTCGCCGCTTCGCAAGACTCGATTGCCTTTAATTCGGTTAGATCGTTCTTTGGTATGCAAGAGGCCGAAATCACCTTTGTGCAACCAGAAGCCCCAAACGCATCGTTTGCCGGTACGACATACACATGGAACCAGACCAGCACGGCATCGTGGGCGTTAGACACCAATTGGACGCCGGCGCGAACAACTCCGGCGACGACCGACATACTCGTATTTAATAACGGCGCAACGACGACGGTGACAAACGTTACGGCCCCGCAAACAATTGGACAGTTGCTGGTTTCCGGCAGTACGACCGTTAACCTACAGACTTCCACCACCGGCACTTTGACTATTGCCGGTGACACGGGAACCGATCTGGATGTCGCCAGCGGTTCCGCTCTCAATCAGACGGGCACGAGCGCATTGACGATCTCGTTGGCTACAGGAGCAACTGGTAGTTTTAGCGGAAATATGACGTGTTCGGGCGGTACGAATAAGCTCGATGCCGTGGACGCCAGCGCGATAACATTTAATTCAGGAGTGACCTTCACTCAAGACACCGGCTGCACGGGCAATGCTTTTACTGTTGCCGGAACGGCAAACGCGATTATATTTGCTTCAGGATCGACATTCCTCCAAAAGGCCGGCAGCAATCCTTTTGGTTTGGGCCAACCGAATTCTAAAGTAGTTTTTCAAGCCGGAAGCTTATATAGTCACCAACAATCAGGCACCCCCGGTTTTTCTGGCAGGACCTATGC
>JANMDA010000040.1:0-5422 GCA_031376085.1 Chloracidobacterium sp. | reverse complement strand
GAGATGTAATGGCTTTGGAGATACGACCAGTCCAGAATTGTTTGACCGCGTCTGAAACTAATTCATCGAAATTATGCGGTAACAGTTTGCTCATGTGGTATTCGTGCCTTGTGCAAGGCAATAATGTCTTTGTCGAACATCCCAAATGTTTTTTCCATTCGAGCTTTTGCCTGCTCGGCGTAATCATCGTCAATCTCAACACCAATCGAGTGGCGCCCAATCTTGGCGGCGGCAAGCATAGTCGTGCCGGAACCAAGAAACGGATCGAGAACTGTGTCCCCAACAAAACTAAACATTCTAATGAGACGATTGGCTAACGTTTCTGGGAAAGGCGCCGGATGGCCGTTACGAGTCGATGCTCCTGTCAGAGTCCAAATCTGTTGGTACCATTCGTTGAATTCTTTTTCCGAAATGATTGAAAGCCGCCTTTGTTCGGGTTCAGGCTTACGATAGCCTCCTGACTTTCGAAGCATTAGGATATATTCAACGTCATGCTTGATAACTCCGTTCGGTTCGTATGGCTTTCCAAGAAACTTTGAATTGCCTTTCACTTCAAAACTAGCGTTCGAGATTTTATGCCAGAAGATCGGAGCTAAATTATCGAAACCAATCTTCTCACATCGTACTTGTATGTCAGCATGAAGTGGAACAACCTTATGTAATCCATTGCGTTTCCGCGAAAGCATAACATCGCCGACAACAACAATCATCCTCCCGCCAACAACGAGCTTATCGAAGCATCCACGCCAAACGTCATCAAGTTTATTCAGAAAATCTTCGTAATCATTGATGTGGCCTAGTTGTTCTTCGTGGTCGTTGTATTCTTTAAGATTCCAATACGGTGGTGAGGTCAAAACAAGATGAACCGATTCATCGCGCACTGCCGACAAATCCTGTGAGTCGCCAACGAGGATTGAATGAAGTGACTTTAGTTCAGATACTTCCGCTCGAATCTTTTCGAGTTCTTTTTCGTCACGCGCCAATTTTGGTATAAGACGATCAAGTTCAGGAAGTGTAAGTGGATTCATTACCAACATTATATCAGGAAGTGTAAACGATTGACTGCTGCGTCTGCACGCCGTTCTTATTCGTCAAAAATGTCGTCGTAACATTGAATGGCGTGGTCGTCCCAAGTCCAGGTGTCCATGAACGCCTGTGCCTGTGCACGGTCTTCGGTGCCGATGTTGTTGTCTATCTGGTTGTAGTTGCGTTTGGAATTGAACGGCGGATCGATGTAACAAAGATCAACCGTCTCGTCGCTGATAAACTTCCGCATCACATCAAGATTGTCACCGTAAAAGAGTTTGTTCATAGGGATTTGCTCACCGGCTTGCGGGCAAGTTCATTTCAAAATAATCCTAAAACGGTATTCGCGGCACTTTGGGTACTTTTTGTTCGATCTTTTGTTTTGTGTTATCGATGATCGCCTTGCCTGAGATAACGTTGTCGAGCGCAGAGGCCAGTGTTGGATCGAGTTTCTTGAGCCGGTCGTTGATCTTTTTGGCCTCTTTCTTATTGCCGCTTGCAAAGTATGTCTCGCCGAGGTTGAACAGGCCAAAAGTATTATTTCCGTCGAGATTGACCGCCTGTTTGAAGATGGCGACGGCATTAGCAAAATCTTTCATCCCGCGATAACCGAGGCCGAGCTGATTTGTCGCGATCACCCAGTTGCTGTGCATTCCGAGAACTGTTTTTAGGATATTTACCGCGAGCTGAAATTCGCCCAGCCTGTTATGCGTCGAGCCGAGATTTAAATATGCAGCTTCGAGTTTCGGGTCCTGCTCAACCGCTTTTTGCGAATACGATTTGGCAAGGCTGTAATTCTCCTTCGCAGCCTCATCGTTCTTTGCAGCCGCGAGAGAATTGCCTGCGTTGTAATATGCCCAGCCTAGGTTTGAATTATCGATCGCCTGCGGACTCATCTCGCTTGCTGTTTTAAGACGCGCGACCGATTTGTCCCACTCACTTGTTTTGCCGAGACAGTAACCCCATTCGCTGTAAAGGTCAGGATTCTTAATACCGACAGACGCAAGTTTGTATTCGGCGTTGGCGTCTGCAAAACGCTCAAGCTGGCGATATGTGCTCGCCAGATTTGCGTGTGCCTGAGCATTATTCGGATCGATCTGAACCGCATTTTGATAAGCTACGGCGGCATTATTGTAATCGCCCAGATTGTAATAATCGACACCAAGGTCAAACGAAGCAGGAGCAAATGTCGGAGCCATTTCGAGAGTTTGTTTGTAAGCGGCTATTGCCTGAACCGGCTGGCCCATGCGGTCGAGAGTTTGGCCGCGATAATACTGCGCCTGAGCTGCGCGGCTGTCCAATTCGAGCGCGCGGTCAAAAGCCGTCAGAGCTTCAGGATTCTTGTTATTTTTAAACAGCACAAGGCCTTGTAGAAATCTTGTATCGACAGTATCTATTCCGGCAGTATTAGATTTTTGGAGGTAAGTTTCTGCCTTTGCGATCTCGCCGGCGTCCATATACAAGAGGCCGAGCGGAGGATAGAGCGTCGAAAATTCTGGGTTTATCGCGAGCGCTTTTTCGTAATTCGCAGTGGCTTTGCCTTTTTGCCCTAACGCGTCATATATCGCTCCGATCTTCGCATACGCGACATCGTTTTGCTTATCGAATTTGACCGCTTCGTTAAAATAGATGAGAGATGCTTCGTTATTTGTATCGCCTGCGGCCTCTATTCCCTTTGCGGTCAAGGCGTTGCTCAGGCCGTCAGACGCCCGCGTATTTTTTGAATTTTGAACAAGGGCTTCGCGGTAATTCGTGATCGCAGTATCGGTCTGGTTGTTGTCCAAAAAGCCGTCGGCTTTTGCCGTGAGCGTATTCGACAATTTAACCTTACGGTTGGCAGTTGCAATTGCCACCGCACGCTTGCGGGCAGCTATCGCTACGAGACGCCGCTTCTGTGCCGCTGCTGCGATCTGTGCATTTGAACGCACGCTTCTCGCTCGAGCAACACCACCGCCAAGCCCTTCACCGAGAATTGCACGCCCGCCGCCTGAGAGCACTTGCGCCTTTTTGCGGGATTCGCGAAATACAAAAACACTCGATCCGCCCGCAACGTCCTCACTAGCAACCAGATCCTGTGCATTAGTTTTTGGCGGAAAAGGCAGGAGTGATAAAAAGATCGAGAGCGACAGGAAAAGCGATAAATTACGTCTGATGCGAAACATATTTCCCTCCGTTTTCGCCATTATACAATAAGTGTCGAACATTTCTATCTATTAAAAGCCCACAAAAACAGGCTCTGGATGAAGCATAATACCGAATTTTGCTTCAACCGCTTTTTGAACAGCATTCTTCAGCTCAATCATTTCTTCAGCAGATGCACCGCTTCGATTGATAAGAGCAAGTGTGTGATTTGTGGATATGCCGACGTTGCCGAGGACAAACCCTTTATTAAAACCGGCATTCTCGATCAACCATGCTGCCGGAATCTTTACCTTGTCACCAAATTCAAAAAATGGCACATTTTCGTTCTTCGTTCGCAACTCCTCCAATTTACTTTTTTCAATAATCGGATTCTTAAAGAACGAACCGGCACTTTTCGCATTGGGATCATCAGCGTCGATGACCATTGATTTGGAACGACGTATTTTCAAAACAGCATTGCGAACTTCACTGAGTGAAGGACTTCTTTCGCCAAAATACTCTTTCAGGTCTTTGTAAACGATCTTCGGCTCAGCACTCTGGTGCAAAGCGAATGTCACAGTCAAAACAATGTAACGATCACGTTCTGTCGAATTAAAAATACTCGTCCGGTAAGCAAATCCACATTCGGCATTTGCAAGAGTTACAAACTCTTTCGTGTTCCGGTCAAAGCATCGAACAGAAACTATCGTCTCCGAAACTTCCTGTCCATATGCACCCACATTTTGCACCGGCGTCCCGCCAACAAAACCCGGAATGCCGCTTAAGCACTCGACGCCAGCGAGATCTTTTTGAACACAATAAAAAACAAACTCGTCCCAATCCTCGCCGGCCGCAGCATTAATAAAAACTGATCCAGAACCACTCGCAGCATAATTTACATCCGCAATCCGCAATCCGCAATCCGCAATCGAGATGCCTTTCAACGCGATCAGAAGCACAAGCCCGTCAAAACCTTTGTCCGAGATCAGGACATTGCTGCCGCCGCCAAGAACAAATAATTCGAGCGATTTCCGTTCGGCAAATTCAAAAGCTTCGGCTACTTGTGTTTCACTCTGCGCGACTACAAAAAAGCGCGCATTACCGCCGATCTTGAGCGTCGTCAGCGGTGCAAGCGGAATATCATTTTGGATTTCGATTGATTCTTCCAAACGGTATTTGGCAATATTCAAATCTTAATTCTTTAGCTTATATCCTGTCAGCTTTATTTCCTGTTCAAGCTTTCGTGCCGCACCAGGGTCCTTCATTTTAAGTTGATCAAGTATCTTATTTGCCTCTTTCAGATTTTTACGCTTTACCTCAACGCTACCCAGGCCCGATAACGGAGCTATGTAATTTGGATCCTTTTCAATAGCCGTACGAAACGCCGCTGCGGCATTGTCGTATTCACCAAGCATAAGATAGGCCGACCCAAGCGCGTATCTCGAAAACGCATAACCCTCGCCCTTTTCATCTACAACTTTTTTCAGCGTTTCGACTGCTCCTCTAAAGTCGCCCATATCATTCTTGACGGCGCCGAAATTTTCCAAAGCACTGTCGATAAACGGCGGATTCGCGTCAATAGCTTTTTGCAAATTCGTCTTTGCAAGCTGGAGTTTTGCCTGCTGGTCTGCTGCCATCTTATTGTCGCGATCGATACGCGACGCGTTGAAATAGGCCCAGCCCAGATTTGTATAATCTATCGGTTTCCCGCCAAGCTCAACAGCTTTTTCAAGCGCCTTTATCGCCGCAGGCCATTGGCAAGGGACAAATTTCGCCTGATTGATCGGGCACTGAAGGCCGATAGCAAAGCCCTTCTTGCTGTAAAGATCAGCAGCAATGTCCTTATTATAGTCGGCATTGCGCGTAACGAATGTAGCCGCGAGATCGAAGCTTGATGCTGCGTCGTTAAAATTACCGAGTTTCAGATTTGCATCGCCGAGTCCGGAATAGGCTTCCCAACTGTCGTTCTTGATCCGTTTTGCATTTCCAAATGCAGTCACCGCCTCAGCATAGTTTCCGGTATCGTAAAATGCTCCGCCGAGCCCGAACCACGCTTCGAAATAATTGTTCTTGATCGCAACAGCTTTTTGATATTCAGGGATCGCTTCGCTTGTTCGTTTAAGTGCAACCAAAGTGTCACCTAAACGTCCAAATGATTCAGCATAATTTGGATCTATAGTTCTGGCCTTCTTAAATGCTTCTGCCGCTTCCTCATTCTTGCCCTGCGACGATCGGACGAGGCCGAAAAAGTACTGCGTCTCAGCACGCTCCGGCG
>JANMDA010000392.1:0-15552 GCA_031376085.1 Chloracidobacterium sp. | reverse complement strand
GTGATATTTTGCCTAAAGATATCACTAACACCGTTTTGATAATTTTAACGATACTTTCTTAAATTTATGGCAACATATTTGTTCACTTGGAACCCAAAAAGCTGGGAATGGACGGATCTTGAACAAGCTTCCGACTCAGTCAAGAACGGCAAAAGAGATATTAAGGGCCGTTGGAGTTGCGGAAACACAAAAAAAATCAAGATCAATGATCGTTTCTTTTTGTTGAAACAAGGTGGTGATCTGCCAACTGGAATTTTCGGGTCAGGACGTATTACGAAAGCACCTTTCCCAGATTTACATTGGGAAGAAGCAAGAAGCGAGCGAGGAGAAGAAGCATTATATGTAGGAATATCATTTGATAGACTGTTGAATCCTGAAACTGACAACATTATCGAGAGAGAATTTCTACAGAAGGACGCTGTTTTTTCGACAGTTAATTGGAATACTCAGCGATCCGGAATTGAGATATACCCGGAGGTCGCTTTAGAACTGGAGCAAGTATGGAGCGAGTTAAATGACGGCGTTGAATTCATTTTACCCGATGAAGTCCGCGGAGAAATATTTGAAGGCGGTCGACGTTCGGTATTGGTAAATGCTTATGAACGAAATATTGAAGCCCGCCAGATCTGCATTGAACATTACGGAAACTGTTGTATAGTTTGCAAATTTGACTTCGACGATGGATATGGTCAAGAAATAGCTAACGGCTACATTCACGTTCATCACTTAGTTCCGCTTTCAGAAATTGGCGAAGTTTATGTTGTTGACCCAATAAAGGATTTGGTGCCTGTCTGTCCAAATTGCCATGCAATAATTCATAAGCGTCGCCCACCTTATTCGATTGCCGAAATGAAAAAAATCATACACAAAAATCGGCAAAAGTAAGACTGCTTGCTTAATGGACATATGAATATTGAACAACTCCGAAAATACTGTCTTTCCTTTCCCGGTGCGACCGAGGATATCAAGTGGGGCGCCGATCTGTGTTTTTGCGTTGGAGCGAAGATGTTTTGCGTGACCGGCGCAGATTCGATGTCAAGTGGAATGTCGATCAAATGCACTCCGGAGACATTTGACGAGCTGATCGAACGCGAGGGCATCGATCCTGCGGCTTATGTCGGCCGATATAAGTGGGTGCGTATCGCCGATCTCAACGCGGTGAAGCCCGACGAACTAAAATCACTTATCGGGAAGTCATACCAGCTTGTTTTTGATAAACTAGCTCCCAAGGTTAAGAAAACGATCAAATAAACACGCTAAACATGATAATCGCCATAGACGGCCCGAGCGGAGCGGGTAAATCCACTTTGGGGAAGATGCTCGCAAAAAAACTGAATCTGCTCTATCTCGACACCGGTGCGATGTATCGTGCGGTCGCTCTTGCGGTAACGCGTAATGGCGTGCCTTTTCGTGACATCGACAGGATCGCCGATATTGCTGAAAATGCAAGAATCGATCTTATCGGCGAGCCGGATGCGATGAAGGTCATGCTGGACGGCCAGGACGTTTCGGTGGACATACGCACGCTCGAAGCCGCTCAGTCTGCGTCGGTAGTTTCGACGATCTCAGAGGTTCGGCGGATCATGGTCGAGCATCAACGGATAATAGGGGAATCTGCTCCGGCAGGCTGTGTGCTCGAAGGCCGCGACATCGGCAGCGTTGTTTTTCCAAATGCCGACATAAAGTTCTTTCTCACGGCAACGCCGGAGGCACGAGCCCGCCGCCGTCACACCGAAGATCAGTCAAAGGGCCGCATTTCGACATACGAGCAGACACTCGCCGAGATCAACGAACGTGACGAACGCGACGTTTCGCGTGAAGATTCACCGCTCACTATTGCCGATGACGCCATCGTAATAGACACCAGCGAACTAGACCTTACTGAGGTATTCGAGCAGATGCTTTCTGAGATCAATACAAGAAATTCCTAGGTCGGGGAATTCACTTTATTTTTACTTCTCAATTTTCTGTTTCTATTAGTTCCACCCGACCATCCGTGAGGTCCACTCGATACTCGACCTCGTTAAACATTATCCGCTCGAATGAAAGCGGCGAGACTGAACCCGGAGCACCAACAGCAGTAAACCTCAGATTTAGCAGTACACCGTTCTCATCTATTGGCATCGGACCATAAACCACAACTCTCAGAAGGCCTGGTTCATACGGATTGGCCACGACAGAGAGGCCGCGACTAATCGAATCTTTGAGATCAACCGACTCAGCAAGCGGCTGTATCACCGATGGATCATATCTGAGGTTGAATTCATACGAGATCACGCCTTTATTCGCCACGCCCAGTGCATGGACCGGCACAATGATCTCTTTACCGACAGGCGAGACCACCTGCGGCAACACGAAAACTATTGTCCTTTCCGGTCCAGTTCCTTCTGCCACCTGCCCTCTGCCTTCGAGTTCCAGAGGTCTTGCACCGGTATTAGTCCAGTTTCCTGAAACTTCCCCCATAAGAAAAGCCGTATAATCCTGCGCCGTTATCGCGGATGCAACCGTCGAATAGTTCCTGCTGAGGGGGCCGAATCTCCATGTGGCCGTAGCCCCGATTCCGGGCGTGGTGAATGGCGGGCCGGCAACGAATTTTGCGATCATGCCAGCGTCGAACGACGTTACAGAACCGTTTCCGCTCACATCAGCAACCGTCAACTGTGTTGAATTCAATTGCGGATTCGGCGGCCCGGCGACATGCTGGGAGACCAGCGCCGCATCAAAAGAGCTTATCGAATTGACGCCCGTTGCTTTCGACGGGGCAACCGTGTAGTTCCCGGATCCGAAGCCAGTAAGGGTATAGGTGCCTTCACCCGCGCCGGGCGCCGCCGTGGTGGTCGAGACATTTGGCGAGCCGGCACCGCCGATAGTGACTTTTGAAACGAACCGCGGGACAGGAGCTCCGATTGCATTTGCATAAGTGACCGTGCCGCTGATCGTCGATGCGTTGACCTGATGCGAAACACCTGCAGAGGTGCTCAGGTTGAAATTAGCGTCACCCATATACATCGCGGTTATCGACTTCGCTCCCGGCGTGGTGGAAGTGATGTTGCAGGTTCCGGCCGAAAACGGTGCCGTGCAGCCGGCTGTTCCATCCGAAGCGGTTACGTTGCCGGTCAACGCTCCTGCTCCCGGCGCATTGACCGTGACGGTCCAATTGACCGCGTACGCTACGTTGGTGAATGTCGCATTAGCCAGTGTTGAGCCGTTAGTTATCGCGGTCGTGGTGTTTGCCTTGTTCACCGTATGCGCGACACCTGCCGACGCCGGACTCGGATTAAAATTCGTGTCGCCGTTGTAAGTCGCCGTCAAATTCAGCACCGCAGGAGCCGTGCTCGGCAGGCCGCAGGTCGTCGCCGGAAGGGTTATCGTGCAGTTGTTCGTGCCGTCGCTCACTGTTATCGAACCGGTAGGCGTTCCTGCCCCGGGTGCATTGACCGTCACATTTGCCGTCACGGTGTAATTTTGCCCATACACGGATGGATCGGGTGAATCGGCAGTGATCGCAGAGGTCGTGTTAGCTTTATTGACCGTGTGCGAAACTCCGGCAGATGTCGGGCTCGGATTGTAGTTAGCGTCGCCAGGGTATGACGCAGTGATCGTCTTCACGCCGGGCGATGTTGATGTTAGATTACACGTTCCCGCGCTTACCGCTGCCATGCAAGACTGTGAGCCATCGGAAACAGTTATATTTCCGGTCAACGCAACGCCCACACTGCCGGGAGGGTTGACTGTAACACTCCAATTCACAGCGTAGGGCTGGCCAACGACGGTGGCTGTTCCTAAGCTGCCCGAGTTGGTGATAGTTGTCGTCGTGTCGGCTTTGTTCACCGTGTGTGCAACGCCAGCAGAGGCTGGACTGGAGTTGAAATTGGCGTCTCCCAGAAAAGTCGCCGTAATCGTCTTATTTCCGGCGCTCGTGCTGGTCAATAGACAACTGCCGGTACCGCCGCCGTTGATCGTGCTTGAGCAAGTCTGCGAGCCATCGGAGACCTGAACATTACCCGTCGCCGCAGTCGGCGAGAATCCAAACGCCGCGACCACCGAAAACGCCACCGTATATGACTGTCCCGTCACTGTTGCAGTGGACAGATTCGAAGTGACGGTTGCTGTCGTGTTTGCCTTGGTGACGGTGATGGCTGCGGTATTCGTCGAACCGCTCGCCGGGCCACTGTCCACGACCGCCGTCGCGCTATGGGTGCCGGCAACGCCTGTTGTTTCACTGTAAGTTGCCGTAGCTGTCCCTGCTGCCTGAATAGTCGTTTGCTGGCTGGAGAGATTGCCGCCCAAGCTGCTCCAGGTTACCGGCCGACCGATCAAAGTGGCAATGTTGGCTAACGTAACAGCGGTGCCATCCGAGTTCGCCAGGAAGCTTGTTGTCAGCGACGTGGTCTGATTCGTGACAATGCTGCCGGGACTCGCCGCCGTCCTGAGCTGCAGCCAGGGATTGGCATCCAATGCACCTCCTCCGGCTACATCTCCGCCTGCCTGATTGCAGGGAGCGGTAGATACACCGTTGACAGGGTTTGAACTACAGCCCCACCAGTTATTTTCTGCATTAACGCTGCCCGAAGACTCAACGAAATGAAGACCGCTCGATAAGGCCGAAGCCGTACTGGTGTTGTTAAAAAATCGGTTAAAATGTATCTGAGGTGTGGAGACATTAGGCGAATTATTTGCTGAAATAGCTCCCCCCAATCCGTCGGCCGTATTGGTAATAAATGTATTGTTATTAATAGTGGCGTTAAAAGGGGTGGAACCGCCTTGTCCCGTAAAAGCCAGAGCACCTCCATTAGATGTACCTGCCCCGGGAAATATCACGCTATTTCCTGAAAATGTAGAATTGGTGACACTCAGGGTACCAAAGCCTGTGCCTAATGTAGAACCAAATATTATAAATAAAACAGCGCCGCCATCTGCGTCATTACTTACGTTATTTGTGAATGTAGAATTGTCAATTGTGAGGTTGCCTCTGACCTGCATACAGACAGCTGCGCCACCATAGCCATTTGCCGGAATAACATTATTGTCAAAAGCGCAATTAGTTACAGTAAGAGATTCAGCTGAACCGCCGCCGGCACAAATGGCTGCCCCTCCATAAGGATCTGAACTAAGAAATGCGTTTTGAAATCTGATCCCATTAACAGTTATTACCGGACTGTTTGTAGTCCCTGTAGGATTGATAAACAAAATACGATCCTTGTTTGCATCAAGGGTATTATTAATGATGGTGTTAGCCGGACCGTTTCCGTTAATAGTTATATTCTGGTTAGTGTTACCAATAGTTATTTGTCTGTTTGGTATTGCTTGTGTCAGATTATATGTTCCGGTTGACAAGTTAACAGTATGGGTTCCACCTAAATTATCTGCTGCCGTCAGCGCAGACCGCAGAGAAATAGTTGCACCCCCGTTGATCTGGCCGGTGGCATTATTCAGCGTCGTAATAACAGGATCAGTAAATGTGTTTGGCACATACATATTCGAAGGACTGGTTGGTGCATTATAATTAATTTCATCTGCAAAAGTGCTAAGAGGAGAGGTAATCTGCGGCCATGTAACCCCCTCTGACCAATTGAAAAATACAGGAGCAACGCTGCTCTTCAAACCAAAAAACTCGGTAGCAGAATCAACGAAGGCAAGACGGGTGTCACTGGCTCCAAACACCATAACATTCATCAGAAGGACCAACTCGATCGCAGCTATAATTGCAAACGACAGAAACCGTGATGAAAAGCGTGGACGTAACGAAATCAATTTGTGCAACATATACCGTTCTCCTTTTATGCTTTGGCAATTACACAATTCACGCTATCAGAAACTCGTGGCAAGTCATAGAGCAGAGAAGATTGGTCTGAAAACGTAAATCGCAATCAGAATACCCCCGAGGCCATCTTTTCTGTAAGGAAAAATGTTACGGTCGCATGTCCGGAACTCCCAAAGCCGATAGAATATCTGCCGATCCCATCGCAAAAGACGCCGGATCAAATTAAGACACTACCCGTTGACCCTAAAAGTTGACTTAAACTTCTGTAATCGATAACATCATAAGTTGCTCTTTGTATGCTCCCGTAGCTCAGTTGGATAGAGCGACGGCCTTCTAAGCCGTAGGTCGCACGTTCGAGCCGTGCCGGGGGTAAAGTTTGATTGCGGATTTTAGAATGCGGAATGCGGATTGTAAAGAATGGATTGAAATCCGCAATCCGCGATCTGAAATCTAAAATCAGAAATGGCGGCTATAGTTCAGCGGTTAGAGCGCCTGATTGTGGTTCAGGATGTCGTGGGTTCGAATCCCACTAGCCGCCCCATTTTATGATTATTCCATGTGCAGCATGAGCAAGTGGAATAAATGAAGGCCAGACATGTATCTCGTCTTTATTGTGGTGTTTGGCGACACTGTTAGTCAGAAAGGTAAATTTGGCGTTTTGTAATTCCAACTTTTTTGAAACGGAAAACGTCTAACTAGCTAGTATTGAGGAAAAATCAGGGGTTTGAGGCGGTTTTTGCCCGATTTCGGGTGCGAGCTTTTGCTTGCATGAAGCCGTAAAAAAATGGTATATTTAAGAATACTAGATCTGCAACAGAGCACCGATCTTACCTTTGGATTACGTTTTTAAAGAAGGAAACAACGATGAGAAATTTTGTGTCCCAAGTCGGTAGGATCGCAGTATTCGCCGCTTTTACATTGCTCCTTACCACATCTGCCTTTTCGCAGCTTAAACTGCGCAAGGCAATGGATTTTGACGCGGACGGAAAAGCCGATTTCACGGTCTTTCGCCCCAGCAACAATGTTTGGTATATAAACATGAGCGGCGGCGGATTTACCGGCACTCAGTTCGGCCTCGCAGACGAAGATTTTATGGCCCCGGGTGATTTTGACGGTGACGGCAAGGGCGATATTTCGGTTTGGCGTGATACGACGGGCATGTGGTATAGGTTCAACAGCTCGAACGGAACATTCCAGGCCTTTAATTTTGGAGCCACGGGTGATGAGCCGGTTGCAAGAGATTATGACGGCGACGGCAAGACCGATATGGCGGTCGTTCGACGCACCGGCGGGTTGTTGATCTGGTATATCCAGCACACAGTGGATGTTAACTATTCGGCGATCCAATGGGGACTTTCATCCGATTTTACCGCACCCGGCGACTATGACGGCGACGGCAAATTTGACGTTTGTGTTCAGCGTCCGGGAACCTCGCCGACCGGACAAGCGACATTTTATGCTTTAAAAAGCAGTGATAACGGTGTAATAGCTCAGCCGTGGGGACTTAGCAACGATCTCGTCGTGCCGGGTGATTATGACGGCGACGGAAAAACAGATTTTGCGGTCGTTCGTGAGGGTGCATTGCCGACATCGAATATGACGTGGTATATCCTCAAAAGCAGCAATGGCGGTGTAATTGCGGAGGTCTTTGGGCTCACCGGTGCTGATGTAAATGTCCAAAACGACTATGACGGCGACGGAAAAGCAGATATTGCTGTCTGGCGTGACACCAATGGAACTTTCTATTACATGAGAAGTTCAGATAATGGTTTTGCCGCCAGCCAGTGGGGAACAGCCAACGATTATCCCATTGCAAGTTACGACACTCACTAATTGCTAAATCAGTTTGCAACATTAATGGCCCGAGGCACACAGCCTTCGGCCATTTTTGTTTATCGAGGGGTTTTATAGTAGTTTTTCATTATTGCGATGACCGATATTCAAAAGACGATACAAACCGCTTTTCCTCAAAAAAGCATAGTCATTTTGGGCGACCTTGTGGCGGACCAATTTCTTAACGGCACGATATCGAGAGTTTCGCGCGAGGCACCTGTGTTTATCCTTCGGCATGAACAGACCGAAACACTTCCAGGTGCCGCCGCAAACGCTGCGGCAAATGTCGCTTCGCTTGGCGGCAGGCCGATCCTTATAGGTTCGACCGGATGTGATGCAAATGGAGATTTGCTGCTGAAAAAGCTTGCGGAGATCGGTGTTGACACTGCTGCGATCGTTCGTGACGAGTCGCTAACCACGACGACAAAAGTTCGTGTGCTGGCCGGCCAGCATTATGCGGCCCGGCAGCAGGTCATTCGTATCGATTACGAAAATTCGATTACCATATCCGACGCTGTGAAAGAAAGTTTGCGCGCGAATCTTATCGCCGCAGGGCCGAATGCCGACGCGTTCATTATCTCCGACTATAATTGCGGCACTGTGTCACCTGAGCTGTATGAGACTGCTAAAGCCATATCGCATGAACGGGGAATTCCATTGGTAGTCGATTCTCGTTATCGGCTTTCGGATTTTTCCGATGCCTCGACCGCGACGCCGAACCGCGAGGAGGTTGAGAAGATATTAGGCGAGAACTTTTCAATTGAAGATTGCGCGCGGCTTCGAGAGCGGCTTGGGTTTGAGGCTCTTCTTGTAACAAATGGAAACGAAGGAATGCTTCTTGTCGAAAAGGACATAGCACCACTTACCTTAGATGCTGTTGGTTCAAAGGAGCCTGTGGATGTGACAGGTGCCGGCGATACTGTTATCGCTGCTTATGCTCTGGGACTTGCGTCAGGGCTTAGTTACGCGGATGCTGCTAAGATCGCCAATCATGCCGGCGGTATTGTTGTTATGAAAAAAAGAACAGCCTCGGTTAGCCTGAACGAATTGTGCGAATCCCTTCACTCTAATACGGGATCGCATATCTCGCAGTCCGCCCAATAGTTTATATATGCATGTAACTTTAGCTCCGATACTTGGGCGGGCAGAAGTCGTTAGCGAGACTAGTCGTGCTCGAACGGAAGGAAAAAAAATAGTTTTGGCAAACGGCTGCTTTGACCTGCTTCACGTTGGGCACATACGTTATCTTAATGCGGCAAAAGCTCTCGGCGATCTGCTCGTGGTCGGAGTGAATTCTGATAAACAAGCCCGAGCGCTCAAAGGCGAAGGCCGGCCATTCACGCCGGAAAGTGAGCGTGCCGAATTGGTTTCTGCTCTTCGTTGTGTCGATCTCGTGACGATTTTTGACGAGCCGACTGTTGAAGAGCTGATCCGGGCGATCAGGCCTGATTTTCACGCAAAGGGAACTGATTATACGACTGAAACAGTTCCTGAACGCGACATTGTTCGCGAGTGTGGTGGCATTGTGGCAATTGTCGGCGATCCTAAGGATCATTCATCGACAAATATGATCGCGACCGTGCGGCAAACAAATTAGACATGTGGAATGCCCGCACAAAGGCCGATCTTATTATCGAAGTTTGGGAAAAGCTTGATTGCGAAAACGTCGGTGCGCTTGAGATCGAAGCCATACGAACTGTCGTTGCAGATCAGTATGGCGAGCCGGCTGTCGAATCGCCGATGGTGATCGCCCGGCTGCTTGCTGATGAAGGTGCGGAGCTTCGGCATTCCGAGATAATGAAGCTTTATGTTGAGACTGCCTCCGACCGCCCTTACGATGCTGCTGTCCGAAATATCGTCAAGATCGATGATCTGAAAAATGCCGCTGCTTCGATCCGTAATCTCGAAAATCTGCGGCAAAAATACGCGGGCGACAATGACAAGGACGGCCTAAGACTCGTCCGTGAGATAGCGATCAAAGGCAAGCAGTCGGCCGCTGAACACGCCGAAAAGAAAAATCTCGATACTGTAGTTCGGCAAATAAATACTGAGATCGTCCAATGGTTTACTGTCTGGCTGCAAACGCCGGAAGTTTTTGAAAGTTGGATCGCCCTGAGGCAAAGATCGCCGGATTTTGCTGAGAAATTCGGTAAAATTAGTTAGAAAACAGATGCGCCGTTTTTATGCTCCAGTAGAAAATTTTGCCGGTGACGGCGTGACGCTTGATGCGGATGAGACGCGTCATTTGCGGGATGTGTTGCGGTTGGAAACTGGCGATGAAGTTTCGGTTTTTAATGGAGAGGGCAGTGAGTTCCTCAGCAAAATTAGCGAGATCAGTAAAAAAAGTTCTTCGTTAAAAATTTTAGAAGAAATAAAACCTGCATCACCTGAATCTTCATTTGAGATCACGATAGCGGCGACTGTTTTGAACGGCGAGAAATATGATCTGATCGTTCAAAAAGCGGTTGAGTTGGGCGTCTTTACGCTTGTGCCGTTGCAAACTATCCGCTGTGACGTTAAGGCCAAAGACGCTGCGAAACGTCTTGATCGTTGGCGACGTATCGCTCTTGAGGCAACAAAACAAACCGGCCGTGCAAGAATAATGCAAATCGCCCAACCCATCACGTTCGATTCGCTGATCGCCAATTCAAATGAAGGTTTCGTCCTGTTTTCAGAGCGTGACGGTGAAAATTTTTCCACTGTTAAAGCGGATAAAAAAATAACCGCAATTTTTGGTCCAAAAGGCGGTTGGGATGACTGTGAATTAGAAACGGCACGATCTCGCGGCGTCAAAATAACTACTCTCGGCGGACGCATTCTAAGGGCCGAAACCGCTGCCATTGCGATCACTGCGATACTTCAGCACAGATTCGGCGATCTAAATTGAGCGTGTCAAAAAGTTGAATTTCTCGGCCGGTAATATGCCTGGCCGCGCTGTTTCAATTTTGCTTTTGTTCCTAAGGCGTCTATAAAAGTCAGCAGCAACTCTTTATCATTAAACTTAAAATTTGCGGTTCCCTTGGCATCGACATCGGGATCGTCAAAGTTAATAACAAGGTACTTGCTTTCTGTCGATTTCAAACCTGCAAGCCCTGCGCCGGGAAGCGGCAGACGGCTGATGACATTTCCCGTCTGCGACATGTGTTCCTTTACGTCCGGGTAAATAACGAGCAATGATGCATAAGGAATCGAAAACAACTCCTTGTTATCTTCGCGGTAAAATACGGCGCGCTCATTTGCGTCGTCGAATTTGAAATATCCTTTTTCCTTTCCTGTCGAGCCGAATATACCGCCGTCGTATCGTGCTTTAAATGATTCGGGCAGCGGCTTTGTCGATTTGACCGGTGTCCTGTCAACCGGACGCGGCTGGGCATACATCATCGCCGAAAACGAAAGAACCGCGAAAATTACGAACAATAGTTTTTTCATAAAATGCTATACCTGATCTGTTATTTGCCGGACGTATAGTATAGACGCAATTTCGCCTGAGAAGGTTGTTATTTCTTGGCAGCAAACTCCAATTTATTGAGATATGGTTTAAGACGTTCTTTTGCAATCGCTACATATTCTTTAGATATTTCTGATCCTAACCAACGGCGTTTAAGCTCATTAGCTACTTTTGCGGTTGTTCCACTGCCCATAAAGCAGTCATAAACAACATCACCCTTGTTAGTCCAAGAAGCTATTTGGTCTGCAACAAGTTGCTCAGGGAAGATAGCAGGATGTTTAAAAGCTATTTTGTCTTTTGATGATGATGTCCCGACATTATATGTAAAGATATTGGTGACCTTTCTTTCAGTTTTGATTTCACGGCCTATATCTTCGTCTGGAACATTACCTCTGCCTTTGCCTGTGATTCGAAAAGCAGTGATCTTCTGCCCCGCTGATTTGGTGGGCTCAGTAATGGGGTTGAATGTTTTTGGCTGTCCTTTACTAAAACAGAACATATACTCAAATGCTTGTCGGTAACGCTTACCACAATTACTTGGAATAGGGTTTCTTTTGACGTAAAGCATTGTGTCATGAACTTTGAATCCAGCCTTTTGGAACGTGATAGCGTGATGAAAACTAGACAGCGTTTCATCACCGTTTACAGTCCTGTCACCGACTACCCATATCACAACACCCCCGACCTTTGTTTTTTGAAAAAGCCCTGCCGCTATCTCTTCGACAGGAAAATGATAGCCATTATAATCGCGTAGATCGTCATACGGTGGACTTGTGATAGTCATATCCAAAAAATCGTCGGACATTCGCTCCATCGTAGCAATACAATTCTCTGTGTATATTTCGCCTAGTTGCATACGTCTAATTAAATCTTTGGGGAAAAGGTCGTAATTGGGATAGTGGCTAGGACAAATTTCCCAACTTTCATTTTCACTTGTAAATTGTTGCCTGGATGAGCGAGTGAGGTCTTGGGAATATGCACTGAATGCACTCCGTTACCTCCTTTTCTCTGAATCGTAATAAATTTGCCGATCTTTATTACACCTCTACTCGATATAGTTACATCGTAGTCCAAATTATCCAATAAATCTTTCATATCGTAAAGGTGCATTACATTGATCGTCCGATCGTATAAAACTAGCAATTCCGGGTTCTCTAATCGGGCCAAAGAGAAATGCACTATATCACGAGCTAAAGGGGATATAGCTTCAATGATCTTAGTTTCATCGGAGGCTAAAATGAAACGTCCTAGTTTGCCTGCTACCCGCACAGCACCTTCTTCAAAAACCTTTTGTAAATGAGTTAGATTGAATTCATTGCAAAACAAACTAATTGTTGTTCTAGTTAGTTGATTGAATCCTGATTTGTAGGCTTTTATATTCGCACTCAAAGTAGCATCTGTGAACCTAACCATCACATCAGATTTTCCAGAGTCGGTTCCAGTGGAAAATGATTTAGCGTACTCGCCTTTTATCCCAAAATGATTTTTCAACGTGTTCAACACACTGGCAGAATTGCCAATGCTATTTTTGAACAATCTTTCGGTATCCATACCGATAAGTGCATTTTGATTCGCCATAAATTAAAGCGGCCATTTTTCTATGAAAGCATCGAGAAAGGCCTTTTCCGGTTTTTGCATTTCGTTTTCGAGAAACTCTCGAAAAGTTTCCTGTTCAAGGTGATAATCTTCTTCGCCGACGAGTCCGGAAAAATAAACAAGCCTTAACCAAACCAAATATGTATTGAGCGTATCGATCTGATTGTATTCAACGATCTTGGTTATGTTGCGTTCGAGCCAGAGGTCCGTGACCTGATCACCTTTGACATCAATCTTGCCGGGAAAACCGCAAAGCTTGGCAAGCTCGTCGAGTTTGGGCTTCATTTCACCGCTAGAGAATAATTTCAAAAGATCGAGGTGGTCCTCGTTATCCCACCTTTTGAAATAATCACCCGCGTCCCAGGCTTTTTGAGGACGCTTGTTAAATTCCGGCGCTGAAACCTCATTTATCATTCCGCGCTGGATAAGAACTTGTAGATCTGACTCAGCCGAATTAAATCCAACGAGCTGCGGCCGGTATTTTCCGACCGATGTGAGAAATCGCTCGATTATCTCAGCCTCGACAACATTATCGCCCTCAAAAGGCAGTTCCGGAAAGGAATTCAGCCTGAATTCAACCGTCGGAACCCCATCTCGATAAACGCGGCGTCGCGACAGGAATGCGATCGACACGACACGCGAAAACATGTATTTCAGAAACGGACGCGGGTTAGTTTCGGTATTGTATTTCGGTGAATGTTCCCAAAGCCGCTGCATCGCATCTAGCTCGGTTGTCTCGTCGGGAAGATCGAACAACCGCTTTGCCCCTGCGGCGTCGGGAACCCATTCAAGATCAAAAAAAAGGGCAAGCTCGGGGATCGAATTTTTTAACATTGTGATCGAAGACAGTTGTCAATCGAGATTTTACCATACGCGGGAAAATCTGAAAAAATAGGAATATTTTCCGATTTGTATCGCACCATACCGTCAGATTATGGCCGATTTCGTATGATTGCATTTGTGCAAATTGATCGCCATAGTTTTATAAACTCCCTGAAAACAGATAGTTAGCTTAAGTGGCATATCTTTTGCCATATATAAAGGCGAAAAGATTTTTTAATTTGATGGAGGAATAAATATGTTTAAGAAATACATTACGACATTTTTCATGGCTGCAATGATAGCAATTGGTGTCCCATTCGTAGCTGAAACAGGAACGACGGCGGTAAGTGCGCAGGTGAGAACCCAAACGAAATATTATCGCGACAGCAGAGGCCGTCTGATAGCAGTCAGGCGTCCGGGATTTTACAGACGCCATAGAAAGGCGGTCAACATAGGTGGCGGCGCACTTGGGGGTGCCGTAGTTGGAGCCTTGATCGGTGGTAAGAAAGGAGCTTTGATCGGTGGCCTTGGCGGTGCAGGCGTCGGTGCTCTGGTTACACATAAACAGAAGTCAAAGCACTACACAAGACGGTATGTTGTTCGGCGTGCACCGCGTAATTACTAGTCGTTTGAATAGCGCAAGTTAAAGAAAGAGCCCCAAGCCGTTTTAACGCTTCGGGGCTTTTTTTTATATAAATTCCCGTGAAGAGTGCCGCACGATTTACGTCAGTTCATGTCGTATATCGTTTCGCAAGAACTGATACGGTTTTGATTAGAATTAAGAAACATGAGCAATTACCAACAAAAGCATCCTTGGCACACCTGTTGCCAATACAATTATAAGCGAGGGTCATCCCTCGATATTAATAAGGGAGATCTAAACAAAATGAAGAAAATTATTTCTACGCTTGTGATGGGTATTATGATGGCTGCGGCTGTCTCCGTGATGTCAGTTACCGCGAATGCCCAAACGCGTTATTGCAATACGAACGTTCGGGATAACAGACACGACAACGGACTTCACAAGGGTTGGTATAAAAACAAAAAACGGGGAAACCGCGAATATCGCGATGCCAATTACTCGGACCGTTACAACGATAACGGGAATTACAATTACGACGACGGCCGACCGAATGTCTATCAACGCCACCGCAAGGCGATCAATATCGGCGCCGCAACCGGAGCAGGAGCGATCATCGGAGCGTTGATCGGCGGTAAGAAAGGTGCTCTGATCGGTGCTGCTGCAGGCGCGGGCGGAGGATATATTTTTACAAAGAAACAAAGCCCGAAAAATTACTACCGTTATCGCAGATAACTTCTTAATTGCTGGTTAATAATTAAGCCCCGAAGATCGATTGCGATTTCCGGGGCTTTTCTTTTTTATCTTTAGCGTCTTTGCGGGAGATAGTTCTAAAGAGCGTAAGTATTTGCCTCGATCAAAACGTCTGCGACACGCTGCCGTGCTGCGATGGTGTTGATCGGCGAATTATTTTTTGTAAAACGCTTTAGAGCGACGAGCATCGTACGGCCTTCGTCGCCTTCTGCCATTGCGGCGATGGTGTTGCGTGCTTTCATGTCGATCCGTTGGATCGCGTCATTACAATAGACGGCTGCCATGTCGACATATCGAGATGCAGACTCTTCGCCATTGGCATCGGCAAATTTCTTTGCCCTTAGAATAGCCGTTTCCATTTGATATGCATCCATGATGATGTCGGCACAGTTAAGCAAGATCTCTTGCTGTTCGGCGAGTGACATCATGTATTTCTGGGCGGCAGTGCCGAGTACCATTAACGCAATTTTCTTTGCGTTTTGTGCAAGTTTGGTTTCGGCGGCGAGCGTTCCCGTGTCTTCGTCAAACGACATCTGCGGATTTAGTATTTCATCCTGCAATGCCATTGCTGCCGGGATGATGCCGAGTTTGCCTTTCATAGCCCGCTTCATCAACTGGCCGGGAATGAGCATTCGATTGATCTCGTTCGTGCCCTCGTAGATGCGGTTTATGCGCGAATCGCGATACGCCTTTTCCGCCGGATAATCTGCCGAATAACCATAGCCGCCAAAGATCTGCACCAATTCATCTACCACA
>JANMDA010000380.1:0-4877 GCA_031376085.1 Chloracidobacterium sp. | reverse complement strand
TCTATATTGATTTGGAGCACTACATCGAGGTTTGGCGCGTTCTCCATTCTCACGCCGACATTCCCGAATGGATGCAACAAGATTGATCAAACGTGGCCGTCGCTAATTGATCGTGGATTCACGACTTTTTTCTCACCCGACGTGGTGAAGGAACGCGGTAGGGAAGTTCGAGTAGTAGCACACCGTCTTCTATTGCGGCGGTTGGAAAGCGGACGGTTTGTTCGATGCGGATGTCGTGTTTGTTGAGGAATCGCTGTGCATGAAAACGCGCCGTGCCTCGTTGGTCCATTCGATAGATGCGGAATGCGTGGAGCGTTCGCGGCGGTACGCTTCGCAGGCCGATCGTGCTTGTCTCATCTTCCCAAAGCATTTCAATATGCGTCGGGCATTCCATCGCCTCGTGCGTCCGGCGGCTCAGCATTATAGTTCCCGCCGGCTGCATCGAAACATGAAGCTCCGCGATCTTAGGCGTTCCGGGCTCAGTGAATTTTTCCCATTTTCTCGCCATGTTTCAAATATGGCACAAATAAAAGAAAATATCAAGTATGAAACAAGATATTTTTCACCAAAAAGGTCACAGAGGGCACGGAGAAAAGTTAACTAAGTGTGGAAAGTGCATAAAGTGTTATTGGCAGAGTAAACTGTGCATTTTTGCGTAATGCACAAATTTCTTGATGGCTTTTTGGGGGCGTAAAGTGGCTTTTTGGGTCGGGTAATGTGGCTTTTTGACGTTTTCAAATGCCAAACCCAGGATCGCCGGTCTCTACATTCCGCATTCCTCCGCACGGACTCCGCATTTTGCCTGATGTTTTGATATACTCAGCCCTTATTGGTAGGCTGTCTTTTGTAAGAATGCAGTATCTTTTCTCATACGGCACGCTTCAAAAAAGTGAGACTCAGTTAAAGCTATTGGGTCGTCTACTGAAAGGCAGTAACGATACTCTCAAGGGCTATAAAACGGCGAATATCGTAATTGAGGACAAACTTTTTCTCACAATAGAGGGAAGCCAGCAGTTGTCCGCAGTCGTTTCGAGCGGTGACAAGATCGACGGGATGGTTTTTGAAGTTTCGTCTGAAGAGATCGATATGGTGGACCAATACGAACCGAGTAATTACGAGCGGATCAATGTAACATTACGCTCGGGAAAGCAGGCATGGCTTTATTTAGCAGCATAAAAGGCTGCGTTTTCTATTTATGATCGAACGTGAACAAGTACCAATGGATGTCGTTTTTGTCGGGGCGGGCCCGGCAAATCTGGCGGCTGCGCTGCATCTGAAAAGCGAGATAAAAAAGCACGACGAGCTTGTCGACAAGGGAATTAAGCACGGGCGAAAGATAGGGGAACTTGAGATCGCTATTGTCGAGAAAGGCTCATTTGTCGGAGCGCATATTTTGTCGGGAGCCGTTATGGACCCGATCGCGATCCGCGAACTGATGCCGGACTTTCTAGCACAGGGCTGTCCTGTCGATACGGTCGTGACCGACGATGCTGCGTGGTATTTGACGGACAAACGGCGATTTGTCGCTCCGATCACGCCGCCGCCGCTAAAGAATAAAGGCAAATACATCGTTTCACTAAGCAAAGTCTGTGAGTGGCTCGGCGAAAAATGCGAAGAAGCCGGGATCAACATTTTTCCTGAGTTTCCTGTAGCCGAAATACTGTATGACGAAAACGATGCTGTCATCGGTGTTCGCACAGGCGATAAAGGCATCGGCAAGGACGGCAGGCCTAAAGCTAATTTTGAGCCGGGCGTAGATCTGCTTGCAAAAGTCACAGTCCTCGGCGAAGGCTCGCGCGGTTCGTTGGCGAAACAACTGGCCGCGCGGCTTGGCCTGGATCAGGGCAAGGAGCCGCAGGTTTTTTCGCTCGGCGTAAAAGAGCTTTGGGAAGTTCCAGCAGGCAATTTTCCTGAGGGAATGGTTGTGCACACGCTCGGATTTCCTTCTGATACAAGAACTTACGGCGGCGGATGGATCTATGGCCTCAAGAACAATGTTGTCAGTATCGGCTATGTGACCGGCCTTGATTACGAAGATCCGATGATCGATCCGCACGCCGAGTTTCAAAAATTCAAGACACATCCGAAGGTCGCCGAGATTCTCGCGGGCGGCAAGATGATCAAGTACGGAGCGAAATCGATCAACGCCGGCGGCTACTATACGATGCCAAAACTTTACGCCGACGGTGTGTTGCTTGTCGGCGACAGCGCGTCGTTCCTAAACGGCCAGCGCATCAAGGGAATTCACACCGCGATGAAAAGCGGAATGCTAGCCGCCGAAACGATCGTTGGGGCATTTGAGCACGAAGATTATTCGTCAAACACACTCAGGCATTACGACGAAAAAGTAAATTTAAGTTGGATATACGACGAGCTTCATCCGGTCCGCAATTTTCACGGAGCATTCCAAAAAGGCCGCTGGTCGGGGCTAATAAATACCGGTCTACAGTTTCTCACAAAAGGCCTGGCGTGGGGTTTCATGCCAAAAGAACATCACGTCGCGGGCTACGAGCGAATGGAGAAAGTAGGCAGTAAGCAGTTGGCGGGTAGTAATGGCGTGGGACCAAACGATCACCTCAAACTAGATCGATATAAAGATGTGCCTTTTGACAAAGATCTAACCTTCGACAAAGTTACCGATGTGTTCTACGGAGCCGTCGCCCATGACGAAGATCAGCCCTCGCACCTGCATGTGCTCGATACAGAAATATGTGCGACGAGATGTGCAGAGGAATACGGCAATCCTTGCCAGCGATTTTGTCCGGCTGCCGTTTACGAGATGGAAGAAAGTGCCGAGACGGGCCGCAAGGAGCTAAAGGTAAATTTCTCGAACTGCGTTCATTGCAAGACATGCGACATTGCCGATCCGTATCAAATAATAAATTGGGTCACGCCTGAAGGCGGCGGCGGGCCGAATTACAAAGGAATGTAATAAAAAAAGCCGCCCATTTGGACGGCTTTTTCATTCTCACGGTTTAACAATCAATTAATTTTCGAGAATCTCAAAATTGACTTTGCGTTCTTTGAATTCCTTTAGTGCGATACGCGTTGGTTTGGTTTTGCGGATGTCCATATCGACACGGGCGATAGCTCCACGCTGGAGTTGCTTGCTGCGCTGGGCGGCAAGGATGATCATTCGATATTTAGAATCGATCTCAGGCGGATCGATTATTTCTTCATCAACTTCTTCTATTTCTTCGATTACCGGCTCTTTCTTTGCTGCCATAATTTAGTCATTCTCCTTCGAACCGATGCTTCCAAGCATCGAAACTATTAAGAATACCCTGAATCGCATCGCTTTGTCTATCAAGCATTTGCCGTTCAGCGGTGATAATGGACACGATCTGCCGCGAAGCGGTTGATACGTCTTGGTTAATGATGACGTATTTGAACTTCGAATACTGCAAAACTTCATTAAATGCGTTTCTTAATCTTGTGTTTAGTTCGGCCTCGCCTTCTGTGCCTCTCGATGTCAATCTCGCCCTCAGAACTTCGAATGACGGCGGCAGGATAAAGATGCTGATAAGCGAATCGCTGAGTTTTTCCATTATCTGAACGGCACCTTGAACGTCAATTTCGACGATCAGGTCCTTGCCCGTGCTGTCAGCTTTGCCGCTTTCTGCGATCGATGTGCCATAAAGATTTCCATGTACCTCAGCATATTCGAGAAAATCACCGTCCTCGATCCGTTGCTTAAATTCTTCTTTTTTAATGAAGAAATACTCACGTCCGTCTTCCTCACCGAAACGCTGCGGACGTGTTGTGTGCGACACGGAAAAACCCAGATCCGGCATCATTGCACGCACTTCCTTAATTAGCGTGCCCTTGCCGCCGCCCGAAGGAGAACTGATGATGATCAACCTGCCTGTCATAAAAAAAACTTTGCCACCGATTACACGGATTTCGGGTTTGACTCCAAAATTGAGTAAAAGTCCGATCTCAATTTCCGTTGCTCGAAGATAATGCAGTAGTTGTGCTTCATGCGAAGGGTCAATGGACCTTACAGCTTTTAGCTCTACTATCACCAAACCTTCTACAAGTAGATCGGCATAAAAAGTTCCAATCTGTTGGCCCCGAAACCAAACGGGCACTTCAACTTGCCGTTCTACTTTAAGCCCCTTTTCTTCAAGGGCAATGACCATCGCAGTTTCATAAACAGATTCGAGAAACCCATGGCCGAGTTCATTATAAACATCATAGAACACTCCGATGATTTTTTCAGTTAGAGCATGATGCAGCATTTCCAAATCCGTTTTATCCGTGTGATCGGTGGCAAAAATTCATTCAACATTCTGCACTTGTTCGCGGATTTTCTCAATTTCGCTTTTGATCGCGAGAGCATTTTCTTTGACGGTCATATTGCTTGTTTTTGAAGTAATTGTGTTCGCTTCGCGATTGAGTTCTTGTGTCAGAAAATCAAGCCGTTTGCCGACATCGTTGTCTTCATTCATAATCGTTCGAAAATGTTCGATGTGCGTCGTCAGCCGGGCGATCTCTTCGGAAATATCTGCGCGGTCCGAGAGATAGGCTATTTCTTGTGCCATTCGAGCCTGATCGACCTCGATCTGCGAATCGGTTTTGGCGAGCATGTCACCGATGCGTTTTGTCAGCCGTTCGCGATACTCATCGGCGACATTTGCGGATTCGCTTTCAATGGCGGGCATTCGGTTTTCAATTTCTGATAGACGTCCGGCGAGTTCGTCTTTTAGCATCCGGCCTTCGTTCTCGCGCATCTTTTGCAGATCGTCTAATGCGGCAGTCAACGCTTTTTCAAGTCCGACTGCAAACTCAGGGCCGAGAACGAAGGCCGGATGCTAAAAGACGAACTCGCCGGACGTCTATCAGAAATTGAAAACCGAATGCCCGCCATTGAAAGC
>JANMDA010000358.1:0-10591 GCA_031376085.1 Chloracidobacterium sp. | reverse complement strand
CTTTTTACCGGAGAACGTTAATGCTTATTTATGAAGTCACCGCAACCGTTGACAGAGGACTCGCCGTTGCATACGAAAAGTATATGACCGAAACACATATTCCCGACCTACTCGCGACCGGATATTTTGCCGCCGCATTTTTTGCTAAGAACGGGGATCAATATCGCATCGGATATCATGCAGATTCGCAAGAGGTGCTTGATACATATTTAGCAAACGAAGCCGAAAGGCTGCGAGCAGATCTTGTGAAACATTTTCCGAGGGGCATTGCATTGTCGCGACAGGTTTTGGAGATCGTAAAGCTATTTCCAAATCCATAACTACAGATAGCGCGTCCCTGGGATTTTTCTTTCAACATATGTAGGCGTCTGCTGAGCCGAAAAATGCGCCTCCCTGAGATTTTTTTCGCCACAAAAGGCACACAGAGCACAAAGGAAAGAAACCTCTTGATGTTCTCATGTGTGCGTCCCTGAGAATTTGTCGAAGGCACGCTCGTTTCCGCTCGCGTTTCCGCCCGTCAGATCATGCGTCCCTGGGTTTTTGCGGCTGAGCCGCTCTATTTGCGGAGAAGTTTTACTTCTCCGACAGACACCGACTATCGTTTCGCAGCTGTGCCGCCGCTTAGTCCAACATGAAGGCTCAAAATAACTTCGGCTCGCTCGTATTCGGCGGCAAAGCCGCAATTCATTGTAATGCGTCGTCGGAAAAGCTAAGCTTTTCCGCAAATAGAGCGGCAAGCCGCGGAAATCATTGCCGCACAGACTGGCTGCGTCGAATGCGTCCCAAAATAAATTTTCAAATATCGTGCCGCCTGAGGGCGGGTTGTTCGTCGCCGTTGGCGACAGGAGAAATAGTTGCGTCTCTGAGAATTACGGAGAGCCGCGTCCCTGGTTTGGTGTGAGAGCAGCCGTGGAATTGCGCGCGTTCTGACCGGCACCGACAAGTCCCATCTGCTTCGCTCTTCGATATGCGGCTTCGACCACCTGATAACCGGTGCGTCCCTGAGGAGACATAGAGTAGCAGGGCACCATCTCACCGTCCTCGCATAGATCGTAGAAGACCACTGGCTCGAGTTCCGGGCGGTCGCTCAAATCTATGGTCACAGGCTCGACTAAGCATGCGCCGAAGCGGCTTTCGATCAACACCTGACAGACGCTTTCGACGTATCTCACACGTTCGTCGAAAGCGATATCCGAGCGGAGGATAAAAAATTGCGGGTGACGTTTTGGGTTGGTGCGGCAAATGCGATTTTTGTACATGTCGTCAACTTAGCATCGAAATCGTTTTGTGGAAATACCAACTTTCCGGATATGACGTGACTTTCCGAATATGACGTAACTTTCTCGAAATGACGTGGTTTTCTCGAAAAAGCACAACTTTCTCGATTTGACGCAACTTTCCGACTTGCCGACGGATTGTTTTGCAGTCGCGTTTGATACCCTAAATATGTGCTGATTTTAGGAATCGAAAGTTCGTGTGATGAAACTGCCGCCGCAGTCGTGCGTGACGGTCGAGAGATCGTGGCGTCTGTTATCGCGTCTCAGATCGAAATGCACAGACCTTGGGGCGGTGTCGTGCCTGAACTTGCATCGCGCGAGCATCTTGAGAAGATCGAGCCGATTGTCGCCGAGGCGCTCGAACGAGCAAATGTAACGTTGGATAATATTGACGCCATCGCCGTGACTCAAGGCCCAGGATTGATCGGCTCGCTGCTAGTCGGCGTTTGTTATGCCAAATCGCTTGCATATTCGCTCGGCATTCCATTTATCGGAGTAAATCACATCGAAGGACACGTTTATTCTGTGGTGTTCGAGAATCCTGCGATCGATTATCCGGCGCTTGCATTGATAGTTTCCGGCGGACACACAAATATTTTTTATGTGCCTGAAGAAGGATCATATAAGGTGGTTTCGCGCACCCGTGACGATGCTGCGGGTGAGGCTTTTGACAAGGTCGCTAAGATGCTCGGGCTTGGCTATCCCGGCGGGCCCGTCATCGAGAACTTGGCAAAAGAAGGTGATGCATCAAATGTCAAATTCACGCAGGCAAAGATATCAGACGGCCGTCCTGATCTCAGCTTTAGCGGGCTAAAGACAGCCGTTGCAAGATACGTCCGCGAAAACGGCATTTCACCGTTGTCGAATGGCGATGAGCCGACACAGGCGATCAAGGACCTCGCGGCAAGCTTTCAGGCAGCGGTTGTGCGTGCGCTTGTCGGGACGATGGAAAAACTTTCCATTGAATTGCAGCCCAGAACATTGATCGTTGCCGGCGGTGTGGCGTGTAATATGGCTCTTCGCGATTCTGCCGAGATGGCTGGCAAGCGGCTCGGCCTGCCGGTCTATTTTCCATCGAAACATCTTTCGACAGACAACGCCGCGATGATTGCTGCTGCCGGATATTTTCATCTGAAAAATGGTAAGCAAGCTGACCTGCGAATGACGGCTGACATAACCATGCGTCTACAAAATCTGGATAATGAAGACGCCGACCTTAAAAGCAAAGTCCATTACCGTCTGTGAGGGAAGCTCACATATTTTTTCAATTCATAACAGCACGAGCCAGCGTAAAGACCTTAACGCCGGCAGCTCCGTTTTTCTTTAAGACTTTTGCACATGATGACGCGGTTGCTCCGGATGTAAACACATCATCGACAAGCAAAATATTTCTTCGTTCGATCAATTTCGGCCGCTTGACCTCAAATGCATTTTTTACGGTCAATTCGCGAGCCTTTTGATCCATTCCGATGCGATGGATCGGTGTATGCAGCTTTCGCGTAAGAGTTTGTTTGTCGGTTGGCGTGCGTGTTGTGCGTGAGATTGTATCAGCGATTATTTCAGCCTGATTAAAGCCGCGTTCATGTCGCCGGAGGCGTGAAAGCGGTATTGGAATGATGAGATCAATATCATTGAAGGAATCTGCTCTTCCTGCAATGTGAATCAAGTGCCGAAGACGTTTAGCCATCGAAGGCACACTTTTCAAATGCAGGATCGACTTTGCCAGCGCCTTTTCATAAATACCGACTGCCGATGCCTTATCATAGTGGTGATCGTCACATTTGCGGCAATAGACGGCTACAGAAGCGGCTTTTTCGTCAAAAAATGCTCCGCATTTATTGCAGAGCATTTCGGAACCTTCAAATATTCGCGTCGCCGTCCAACATTCTCGGCAGGCTACGCCGTCAGAATGATCTTCTACATGATTCGAACAGACGCGGCATTCCTGCGGATAAATTAACGAAAAAAGGGAATTTTGGATGGCCTCTAACATATGTCAAAGATCATTCTTCATCGAGCAGTCCTTTTTCGAGCAGCTCCTGACAATCGAGGCAATAGCGTGCCCATGGAAGAGCGGCGAGACGTTTTTGATTGATGTCTTTTTCACAGTTTAGGCAATGGCCGTATTCCTTGTCGTCGATACGTAATAGGGCCTCGTCGATCAATGCGAGCTGCTTGCTCTCATTTTCCGAAACCGCAAGCATTACATTCTTAGAGTAATTCCTTACTGCCAGATCAACGGGATCCGGCGTTTCCGCATCATCGATCGAGAGATCGTTGCCCTTTAGTTTCTCTATCAACAATGCTCGTTCGCGGAGCAGCTTTTCTTTTACTTCCTTCAGTGCGGTTTTGTTTAGTGCAGTTTTAGTCATTTCTGGTATGGAAAGCCTTTAAGTATTGTGTATGCCCGGTATAATTGTTCAAGTAACACCACACGAGCCATTTCGTGGGTAAAAGTGAGAAACGATAAAGATAGCATGTGGTCAGCCCTTTCGGCAACTGCTGACGATATGCCATCGGCACCGCCTATCACGAATGCGATCTCTTTCAATCCGCTGTTCTGCCATTTTTCAACATCCTTTGCGAACTGCGGCGACGAGATGCTTTTGCCGCCGACATCGAGCAGACAGACAAAAGGGCTTTGATTCAGTTGATCCAGAATTCGTTTGCCTTCTATTTCTTTCGTTTCATGCGGAGCCGAATCCTTGATCTCAACGATCTCGCATTTTACAAAATGCGAAAGACGCTGCAGATATTCGTCATGCAGCGCCCGGTAATTTTTATCACGGGTCTTTCCGATCCAGATAAAACGAAACTTCATGAAACTAGAGGTCCGCGGGAAGCTCAACTTTACGGGCGTCGAGCCAGAGGCGGGCAAGGTCGTAGAATTCGCGGGCCTCGCTTTTGAAGATGTGGACAATAAAATCGCCGTAATCGAGCAGGAGCCACTCGGCAGAATTATAGCCCTCGACCCTGACCGGCCTCCTTTCAAGCTGTTTTTTTAACTGTTCGTTTATTTCGTCGGCAATGGCCTGAACCTGCCGTTGATTAGAACCGGTGGCGATAATAAAGAACTCTGTAAAACTCGCTATTCCACGCAGGTCAAGAGCGATAATATCGAATGCCTTTTTCTCACTGGCACATTGAAGGGCAAGTTTTACTTCGGGGTCGAGTTCTGCAAATGGGGTGGGTGTCTCGGCAATTTCTATTTTGACCGCTTCGCGCTGAAGCGTTCTTTCCTGTGTTTCTTCCATTAGTTATAAATCTGATATTTTTCTATGTAATTTGCAACTTCCAAAGGTAAATCTGTTTGCCATCCTGTAACTTGCTCGCGGATAGAGCGACGTATTTCTGTTGCTGAGATGTCAAGATCTACGGCATCGGTGATGTATATTTGATTTCCCTTTGCGTCTTTGCTCCTTTGCGTCTTTGCGTTAGAAATTCCGCGCTCGTCGGTTATTCTCGAGCGAATCTCATCAGTAACGTGCGAAAAACCGATCTCAACGCCGGGTCGTGTCACCACGATGTGATTTGATAAGGACAAAACTTTTTCCCATTCGCGCCATGTTGTGATGTCCATCCATGAATCAGCCCCCATCACGAAGAAAATTTTGTCATTTGGCAGTTCTGCGTTCAGCCTCGTAAGAGTTTCGACAGAATAAGGGCGATCGGGCATTTCGATCTCCATTTTTGACACGCGGATCTTTGGTTCGCTTTGCGTTACAAGACAGAGCATCGCGTAACGGTCGTAGGCCGATGTCGGCATTTTACGAAACTTGTGCGGAGCGTGAAATGCCGGAATAAAGATAAACTTATCAAGTTTGAACTGATCGAGCAGAGCATGAGCTATCGCCAAATGCCCACGATGAACGGGGTCGAACGAGCCTCCATAGAATGCGATCTTTTTCATTAAGAAAGTTTTGCCACAGAGATCACAGAGTGCACGTAGGCATGAATTAAGCTGTTTTTACGTTCTCAGTGACCTCTGTGTTCTCGGTGGCTAATTCTGTTATTGTTTTTGCAACAGCATTCACCAACTCTTTCACGCCGTCGTTTGTTACTGACGAGATAGCAAAAAAAATCTTCTTGTCTTTTTTTGCACGTTTCTTTAGAGCTTCCAGCCGTTCGGGTTCGTCCAAGGCGTCGATCTTTGTTGCGACTACTATCTGTGGCCGGGAGCCAAGATTTGCATCGTAATTCGTGAGCTCGCGGTTTATTATCTCGTAATCCGAGATCGGATCACGGCCCGACAGCGAGGAGACATCCACCAAATGTAAAATGACCTTTGTCCGCTCAACGTGCCGCAAAAATCGATGCCCGAGGCCGGCTCCGTCGGACGCTCCTTCGATCAGGCCGGGAATGTCGGCGACGACAAAAGTGCGAAAATCGCCCATGTCGACGACGCCGAGATTTGGTTCGAGCGTTGTGAAAGGATAATCGGCGATCTTTGGCTTGGCGGCGGAAATGACGGAGATCAGGGTCGATTTGCCGGCGTTTGGAAAACCAACCAAGCCGACATCGGCGATCAGTTTCAACTCAAGCTGCAATTCCTTCTCGCCGCCGGGCCGGCCAGTGTAATGATATTTCGGCGCTCGTTGGGTCGGCGTTGCAAAATGTGCGTTGCCCCAACCGCCTTTGCCGCCTTTTGCGGCAAGATAACGCTCCCCGGGCTCGGTGAAATCGAAAAGAAGCTCATTTGTCTCGGGATCAAAGACCTGCGTTCCGACGGGTACTTTTACGATCGCGTCGTCGCCATCTTTGCCCGATCGATTTGAGCCTTCTCCGTGACGGCCGCGTTCGGCCTTGTGCTCGGGGTTGTAGCGAAGGTGCAGGAGCGTATTTAAGCCCTCGGTGGCTTCCATCCAGACGCTGCCTCCAACGCCGCCGTCGCCGCCGGATGGCCCGCCGCGCGGCACGAATTTCTCGCGCCGAAATGCCGTAACGCCATCACCGCCGTTGCCGGCCTTTACCCTGATTTTTACGCGGTCGAAAAACATGATCGAATTTAGAGTTTAGATTTTGGACATCGGATTAGCAATCCACTTTTTCTTTTAGGGACAAGCAAAAAAACAAAAGCGTTGAACCGATTGCTCGAATCAACGCTTTTATTTTTTATTCTCCCTCATCATGCCGAAGCGTTTTGAAAGAGTGGCGGTTGTCGCATGTACACGTTCTAACCGCCGATTTTGTATTCCGAATATACTCTGCGGAGAGTTATTTCCGGTCAGCATCCAAAGTGAATAAATTCAAGTTGTTGTACTCGAAAGCACGATGCCGTTAGGTTTTTGTTTTGGTGGCTTTTCCTCCACCGCCGGTTACGTTCCCGGCAACGAGGCTCACGTCCCGAAGGACATGAGCGGCATGCGTCCGTTGGCTGATCAGTGCCGAGGGATGTTGTTCCGTTTTTATCCGAACAACTCGGTCTGCCCGAAGGCGACCTTAGCAAGCCTTTCGGCTTCGGCTCTTGGCGTTGTGGACAGCGGCTTTCCGCTCCTTCTGTCCGCGAACGGTGTGTCACCACATTCGTTCCACCTCCAGGTGCCGGTCAAAATGCCCGTAAGCAATCTTGACTGTAAAGCTATCTTACACCCCTAAAATCGGATGTCAAGTATAAAATACTTTAACTTTCACCCTTATTTTATGGGCATTCTGTGGAAAATCTGTGGATAAGTGAGAGCTCGCCCTGTGGATAAAAATGTGGAAAATCCGGCAAGTTATTTGTGGTCAAAATTTAGTAAATTTGACCTGATTTTGCGCCGTCTAACATAGTTTATAAATCCGGCAAAAAATAATTTGAAAAATAATTTCCAGCAGGTATTTTTTTCGACCTTTAATGTAAAATCAGCACCAAAAGTGCTGTTATTCGGAACAAACTTGGTTGACTTTATCGGCAAAGCTTTTCGGATCAATGGCCGGATAGCGATGAAGCTCAGTTTCAATTTCATGAAACAAACTAAGTAGTTTATCTTTTTGAACCAAACCTGCTTCAATCATTGAGGCAATGTCACGAATGTCTTGTTCATGCCATCGCTCGATCTTAGACAAAGCCTGGCTGTAATAGTCGTAATGAAAAAAGCTGACTTTGCCTTCACGACCGATATACGCGCAACGATCCTCCCAACCAGGAAGCGGCGGAATGAAATCCGACGGCGCGGCCAGTTCGATATTTATTTGCAGCTTTTCTTTGATCTCGGGAATTGCGCGAAAAAATTCGTCAATCTCAGGTTCGAATCGCATATCAACATCTACCGTCGAGGCTCTCCAACCCATAAGGACAGCGGTAGTTCCTCCTGTAAAGTAAACGCGAACTTCTTGCCGGATGCGATCTCCGAGAATACGCATTAATTTTGCTATGTTTTCTTTGTTGGTTAAATCCCGCATTCGAGGGCACGTTCAAAACTTACAAGCCTACGGATCAATGCGTTATAGCGCGAGTGGGCAGAGTCGGAATCGTCAGCGTTTAGCTGTGCATAAAGACGATGTTCGGGTGTTGGAAAAGTCGATTGTGGGATTACCAATCCAGCTTGACGGAGACGACTGGCGCCGATCGAGACTAAAAGTGCGGGAATCGTTTCCTTCCCATCAGCAAGATCCGCGAGGCCCTGTTCGATTATCTCTTCTCCAGGCTTCATATTTGGCATTTTAACCTATTTTTACAATAAAAAACACGAGCCGTTCGACCCGTGTTTCTTGGATTTAAATCGTGTGGCTTTTATGCCGCTTTTGGAGCCAGTTCAGGAGCACCTTCAACGTAGACGCTGATGAATTTTCCTTTCCGGCCCTTGTTCTCAAATTTTACAAAGCCCTCGATCAGCGAGAACAGCGTATCGTCCTTTCCGCGGCCGACATTATTGCCCGGATGCCATTTCGTGCCGCGTTGACGTGCTATGATGTTGCCGCCGAGAACGTGCTCGCCGCCGAATTTCTTAAGACCGAGCCGCTGTGCATTTGAATCGCGGCCGTTTCTGGATGAACCTACACCTTTCTTATGTGCCATTTTATTAGTTTGGAGCCTGAAGTCTGGAGTCTCGGTCAAGGAGACCAACAACTGACTAATCTATTGTTATTTCCGTAAAACCTTGTCTGTGGCCCTGTTTACGTTTGTACTGTTTGCGGCGTTTCTTTTTGAAAACGATGATCTTATCGCCTTTGCCGTGTTTTAGAACGGTTGCTTTGACCGTTCCTGCACCGGCAATGCCACCAGCGAGAAGAGTGTCTATATCAACCTTCTTTCCTGCCTCAGCGCTAATCTTCGGTACGCGAAGCGTCATTCCGCTCTCGACCGCAAACTGCTTTCCACCTGTTTTAATAATTGCGTAACTCATTGTTGTGTTAGCTCCTGTCGATGGTGAAGAATACCTTCATCCAGTCGAAAAACTCAAATTATACGGAAATCCGTGTATGAGGTCAATCATGAAAAGAAAGAAATGGAACCACAGATGCACACAGATAAACACAGATAGAAATAAATCTGATTATTTCTGATTTTTCTTATCTGTGTTTATCTGCGTTCATCTGTGGTTAAAAATTGCTTATTCGCCTTTGCTCGCGGCCTTTAGCGGCTCGGCTTCGTGACGTGGAGCGGCAAGTCCAAGCTCGGGCGAACGCCAGAGGCTCGATACCAAAAGCTCGCGGATAAAGGTCATTTCCTTTGGCAAACGGTCGTAGAGCTTGAAGAAAAGCTCGTCGTGCATGGCGATCTCTTTGATCCAAGTGTCGCGGTCGATGTTCATCACGGCATCGAATTTTTCACGCGAAAAATCGAGTCCACGCCAGTCTAAGTCTTCATACCTTGGCATCCATCCAAGCGGCGTTTCCTCGCTTGCAGCCTCGCCTCGGGCACGTTCGACGATCCATTTGAGGACGCGCATGTTCTCGCCATAACCTGGCCACGCGAACTTTCCGTTCTCGTCTTTGCGGAACCAGTTGACGGTAAAGATACGCGGCGGATTTGGGATTTTGCGGCCAAAATCGAGCCAATGGCCGAAGTAGTCGCCCATGTGATAGCCGCAGAAAGGCAGCATCGCAAAAGGATCGCGTCGGACCTCGCCGATGTTGCCGAAAGCTGCTGCTGTCATCTCAGAGCCGATCGTCGCGGCCGAATAAACACCGAATGTCCAGTTGAACGACTGCATCACGAGGGGCACCACGCTGTTGCGACGTCCGCCGAACATGAACGCCGACACGGGCACGCCGCTTGGATCGTCAAACATCTCGTCAGCGACCGGGCACTGTGTTATCGGAGCGGTAAATCGTGCATTCGGATGAGCTGCTTTGTTCTCGCTCGTTGGCGTCCAGTCGTTGCCTTGCCAGTCGATGGCGTGTGCGGGCGGATCGCCGTCCATACCTTCCCACCAAATGTCGCCTTCATCGGTCAGAGCGACGTTGGTGAATATCGTGTTTTCCTTGATCGATTCCATCGCGTTCGCGTTGGTTGCGTAATTGGTGCCCGGAGCGACGCCGAAGAAGCCGAATTCGGGATTGATCGCACGCAGCTTGCCGTGCTCGTCGGGTTTGATCCAAGCGATGTCGTCGCCAACGCAGGTGATCTCCCAACCGTCTTCGACAAATTCCTTTGGCGGGATGAGCATCGCGAAATTGGTTTTGCCGCAGGCCGAAGGGAACGCTGCGCAGACGTAATCTTTGCGGCCATCGGGCGATTTTACGCCGACGATGAGCATGTGTTCGGCGAGCCAGCCCTGATCGCGTCCGAGCGTCGAAGCGATACGCAACGCGAGGCATTTCTTGCCGAGCAGAGCATTACCGCCGTAACCCGAACCATACGAAACGATCGTGTTTTCCTCTGGATAATGGACAATATATTTATCTTTCGGATCCGGCGAACACGGCCACTCAACGTCCTTCTGGCCTTCTGCCAGCGGCATTCCGACCGAGTGCAGGCATTTGGTAAACTCACCGTTGCCGAGAGCCGCGATAGCCTTATCGCCCATGCGTGTCATGATCTTCATATTGACCGCGACGTATGGCGAGTCCGAAAGCTGCACGCCGAATTGCGAGATCGGAGAACCGATCGGGCCCATACAGAAAGGCACGACATACATCGTGCGGCCTTTCATCGTGCCGTCAAACTTGGGTTTGAGCAACGCCTTCATGTCGGCCGGAGCCATCCAATTGTTGGTCGGGCCGGCGTCACCTTTGTTGCGAGAGCAAATGTAGGTGCGGTCTTCGACGCGTGCCACATCCGAAGGGTGCGAGCGTGCAAGAAACGAATTTGGCCGCTTCTCAGGGTTCAAACGTGTAAAAGTGCCTGCCGCGACCATTTCTTCGCACAGGCGGTCGTATTCTTCCTGCGA
>JANMDA010000342.1:0-1569 GCA_031376085.1 Chloracidobacterium sp. | reverse complement strand
ATTTTTACGGTATCGATTACTCGCCGAAGGATGTAAAATTCGGCATCATGGAATCAGCCGAGAGCAAGATCGGATCGGCGTCCGAAAAGTTGCTGCTGTATTGTTACCATTACGATCCGGCAACAGGGAAGTACGGCTTTGCGATTTTGAATGCCATTCGTTTGGGCGGCGTCCTTACTATTTTGGGAATGGGCTTAATGGGCTTTGTCTTTTGGCGAATGAACAAACGAAAAACAGTGGACAGTGGAAAGTAAGCAGTAAAGTGATACCGGTTTTGTTTTGGTCACTGACCACAGACTTACCGGCCACCGACAACTGAAAAGATATGCAGACTACGAATTGGGTACCATTATTTCCGGAACAGGCTTCGACTTTTGCGTCGCATGTCGATTTGTTGTACGCGTATTTGATAGTCGTCAGCATCGCATTCTCGATCCCTATTGTCGTGGCTATATTCGTCTTTGCGATCAAATATCGTGAAACGGAGAAGTTTGCAACACCTGAGGAAATGCACGGCTCGATGGTGCTTGAGACGGTTTGGTCGATCATTCCGTTTGTAGTTTCGATGACCATTTTTCTTGGCGGCGCACTTGTGTATTTTGAACAAGCTACACCGCCGGAAGATTCGGAAGAGATCTACGTTGTCGGCAAGCAATGGATGTGGAAGCTGCAGCATCAGACCGGCCAGCGTGAGATCAACGAGCTTCATGTGCCCGTCGGACGTAACATCAAACTGACGATGACGACCGAGGACGTGCTGCATGATTTTTATATTCCGGCATTCAGAACGAAGGCGGACGTTGTGCCCGGACGTTACACTTACGTTTGGTTCAATGCGACCAAGCCAGGCAAATATCATCTGTTCTGCGCCGAATATTGCGGCCTCAATCACTCCGGTATGGGCGGCTGGATCTATGTGATGGAGCAGCGTGATTTTGATAATTGGCTGAGCGGAAATGTTTCGGGACAAACACCGGTTGAAGAAGGTAAAGAACTGTTCACAAACAAATTAGGCTGTGCATCGTGCCACGCAGGCGGGCCGGCACAGCGCGGAGCAAAGCTTGAGAATGTATTTAACACCGATGTCCATCTTGTCGGCGGAGATGTTGTAAAAGCGGATGAAAATTACATCCGTAATTCGATTCTCAACCCGGCATCGCAAGTCGTCGAGGGATTTCAGCCGATAATGCCGACATTTAAGGGACAGGTCACTGAGGAACAGCTTAATTCGCTCGTCGCATATATTAAGTCGCTGAGTCCTAATGCGGCAGCTTCGACAGCGGCAACTCCGGCTAACGCGAACACTGTAGCAGCAAATAAAGCGGCATCAAAACCGGCCGCGAACAGCAATACGAGTAATAAGTAGGTTTTAAGAGATTATGCAAAGCCAAGAAGCCATAACGCACGGTCACGCGAATACGCCGAAAGGGAATTATTTGACCAACGGCTCGACGATCCAATCGTGGCTGTTAACCAAAGATCATAAACGCATCGCGATCATGTATTTGATCACGGTGTCGATGTTCTTTCTTATGGGCGGGCTTTATGCGGCGACCATCCGGCTTGAAC
>JANMDA010000296.1:0-2943 GCA_031376085.1 Chloracidobacterium sp. | reverse complement strand
GATCGAGGTCAATTCCAAGATGCCGCTCAAGACGCGCAGCGATCTTTCGATGGCATACACGCCCGGCGTTGCCCGCGTTTGCCAGGCGATTGCACGCGACCCGGAAAAGCGTTTCACGCTGACGATCAAAAAAAATACTGTCGCAGTCGTGTCCGATGGAACAGCAGTGCTTGGCCTCGGCGACATCGGCCCGGCCGCCGCAATGCCTGTCATGGAAGGCAAGTGTCAATTGTTTAAGGAGTTTGGCGGCGTCGATGCCTTCCCTATTTGTTTGAACACAAAAGATCCGCACGAAATAGTTCAGACGATCAAGAATATTTCCGTCGCTTTTGGCGGGATCAATCTCGAAGACATCTCGGCGCCTCGATGTTTCGAGATCGAAGAGCGGTTAAAAGAGGAACTTAATATTCCGGTCTTTCACGACGACCAGCATGGTACGGCCGTCGTCGTTCTTGCTGCTCTTATAAACGCTCTTAAAATCGTCGGCAAAAAGATGGAGGACATCAAGCTGGTCGTAAACGGCATCGGCGCCGCTGGCGTTGCGTGTTCAAAGATCGTCATGGCGGCAGGCGTTAAGAACATCATCGGCTGCGATACGACAGGTGCAATTTATCAGGACCGCAAGGAGAATATGAACTGGGTAAAGGATTGGTACGCACGCAACACCAATCCTGACGGACAAAAAGGTAACGTACATGAAGTAATCAAAGGCGCAGATGTTTTCTTTGGCCTTTCAGCTCCGGCCGCGATCGATGTTGATGACCTAAAAAATATGGCTAAAGATCCGATAGTCTTTGCGATGGCAAATCCAACGCCTGAGATCATGCCTGAAGAAGCCGTAGGACACGTTGCAGTAATGGCTACAGGCAGATCTGATTATCCGAACCAGATCAACAACGTCCTGTGCTTCCCCGGTATCTTTCGTGGTGCTTTGAATTGCCGTGCCTCGCGTATAAACGAAGAGATGAAACTCGCCGCCGCCAATGCCATCGCCGATATTATCGGCCCCGACGAACTGCACCCCGATTACATAATTCCATCGGTCTTCGACCGCCGCGTCGCCGAAGCCGTCGCCGATAAAGTCGAGGAAGCAGCATACGAATCGGGCGTAGCACGCCGTCTCCGCTCAACGTCGGATTCGGAGTTTTAATTGCCGTGATAAAAGCACACTTAAACTCATTGTCTATCGAGGAACTCGCAAACACGATCACACACGGGTTTGGCCTGTTGTTGAGCATAATCGGTTTTGTCGTCCTTATTGTGCTGGCAGGGTTGCAAAGCGATATGTTGTCAATCATCGGAGCCGGAGTTTATGGCCTGTCACTGATCGTCCTATATGCGGCCTCGACGTTCTATCACAGCACCATTACCGCGACACATAAGAAGAAAATGCAGATCGCCGATCATTGCGGCATTTACCTTCTTATCGCGGGCAGCTATACACCATTCGGACTCATACTCATTAAAGGAGCGTTTGGAAAGAATTTGTTGATAACTATCTGGGCATTTGCCATTGTCGGCATTGTGGCAAAGCTGATAATGCGTGACCGTTGGCCCGCTGTGTCGGTCGTTTCGTATCTTGTGATGGGCTGGATCGGAGTCGTTGCAATTCAGCCGCTGCTTGATGCACTTGGCACAACAGCAATCACACTGATCATCGCCGGCGGGGTGGCTTACTCACTCGGTGTGATCTTTTTTGCCTGGAACCGCATCCCGCACAATCACGCGATATTCCACGTTTTCATACTCGCAGGCAGTATTCTGCATTACATAGCAGTGGTGATCTACGTTGTTCCTTACTCGGTAAATTTATAACCGAACCCATGAACGGTCTGGATGTAATTGGGATGACGAGGATTTTCTTCTAGCTTTTGCCGCAGCCATGCGATATGAACATCAACCGTTCGCGTTGTCGGCATGGCGTCATAACCCCACACAGCGTCTAGCAGCGCGTCACGCGAATGCACGGTGCCGCGATTTTCAATAAGAAACTGAAGTAATTTGAATTCCATCGCAGAGAGTTCGACCGTGTCGGCATTTCGAGTTACCTCAGCACGTTTGAAATCAATTGTTACAGCACCAAAACGAAAAGCCTCGGCAGTCGAGCCATTGGTTTGGTGCGGCGAACGGCGAAGCAACGCTTCGACGCGTGCTAACAATTCGATCACCTCAAAAGGTTTTGTCAGATAATCGTCGGCGCCAAGTTTTAACCCGAGAACTTTATCGATCGTTTCGCCTTTTGCGGTGAGCATCAGTATCGGCGTGTCGATTCCCTTTTGCCTAAGATCGCGGGCGATATCGTAGCCGTTCTTTTTCGGCAGCATCACGTCGAGAATGATGAGGTCGAATTTACGCGACACCGCCGCATCAAAACCCTTCTTTCCGTCGTTGGCTGAAGTGACCTCAAAGCCTTCGCTCTCAAGACGGTCAGTCAGCGTTATGATCAGCCCTTTTTCATCTTCTACCAGTAGAATGTGCATAAGAGATATTTGCCACAGAGACCACAGAGACCACTGAGAAATTAATCTCATCTTTCTCTGTGATCTCTGTGGCTAATTCTGGGGCAATTCGATCGTGAACTTACTTCCCTTTCCGATCTCACTGGATACAAATACATGTCCGTTATGTGCCTCAGCGATCTGTTTCACCAATGACAGTCCGAGGCCGTTGCCATGTATTTGCGCATCGACAACTTCATTCGACCTGTAGAAAGGTTCAAAGATCATGCGTATATCGCTTTTTGCGATGCCGATGCCGTGATCCTCAACAATTACTTTTATCTTGCCTCCGCCGTTTTCGGCGGAGACACGCAGCCACGCTTGCCCGTTGCTGTATTTGATCGAATTTACTACCAGATTTTGTATCGCCTGACTCAACGCGACTTTGTCGGCAGAGATTAGCGGCAGCCGCAGAGAAATGTTTGTCTCGACCGAAACATTTTTT
>JANMDA010000156.1:0-2558 GCA_031376085.1 Chloracidobacterium sp. | reverse complement strand
GCAAACGCTTGTCACGATAGATGCGTCAAAGGGCAAGCCGTTTTTGGTAAGCTTTCCACTGAAAGTTGCTAAGTAGCAGACGCAATATCGTTGCCACACCCTAAAGGACGTGGCTATGTGCCCTTTGGGAAAACTGATCTTGCGACCCCGAGGATTCCGGCGTTGTCGTCTAGGGTGCCGCGGACTATTTGGACGCGGTCGGCGGGTTCGTTGAAGGCCCGGTAGTGCAGTTCGGTTGTGAGGTGATCGATGAAGGCATCCCATGCGGCTGCGGCTCCGCCGCCGATGACGATCATTTCGGGGTTCAAGGCGTTTACGAGGCCGCCGAGAGTGATGCCTAGATAGCGGCCCATTTTTTTGAAGACGGCTTGGGCGGCGGCTTTGGCGGATTGCGGATTGCGGATTGCGAAGTGCGGATTCTCCGAAAATAAAACCACACTATCCTGCGAACCGGTCGCGATTTGATAGACCTCGAACGATGTTGACACATCGAGGCCGGCTTCGCGGGCCATACGCTCAATCGCGGTTGCCGAGGCGTATTGTTCGATACAGCCGTTACTGCCGCAGCCGCATGGGTGGCCTTCTGGTTCGACGCAAATGTGGCCGAGCTTGCCCGCCGTGCCGTCAATGCCTCGAAGCGGTTCATTATTAATAATAATGCCGCCGCCGACTCCGGTCCCGAGCGTGATCATTATCGAATCGCGAACATCTTTGGACGCTCCGAGCCAATTTTCGCCGATAGCTGCGGCGGTCGCGTCGTTTTCGAGAACGATAGGTAAAGCGAACTTTGTCTCAAGTTCGGCTTTGAGACTCATTCCTTCGAGGGCTTGAAGATTGGGAAGATTATGCAGGACGCCTTCGGGTGTTATGTTCGCCGGAACGCCGGCACCGATGCCGATAACCCTTTGATCGGCGGCGAGAGCGGCTCGGCATTCGTCGGCAAGAGATGACAATGCGGCTAACAGGCTTGCCGGTTCGTTCGCCTTTTCGGTTTCCGTTTTGGCGTGGGAAAATATTCGGCCGTCGCTCCCGACAGCGGCCATTCGTAGATTTGTTCCGCCGAGATCGACGGCTAATACAACGTCATTACTCATTACTTCTTGGGCCGGTCGGCTTCAGGGACATTTTTATACACATCCTCAAATTTTGCGTAGCCGTCCTTTATGACCGTGTCCATCAGATTTGATTTGTCGACGACGATGACCTCAAGTAAGATGGCCGGAATTTCTTTGTTGATCGCCTCATTCATAAACGGCTTTGTATCGAGCTTTTCTTTTTTTGCAAGTTTAATTGCGGCATCTACGGCGGCGTTGGCGAGCGGAATGATCGGTTTGTAGATCGTCATCGTCTGCCTGCCCTGAGCTATATTTTGCAGGCCTTCAAGGCCCGCGTCCTGGCCGGTTACAAGTATCTTGCCCGCTAGGCCGCGCTTTTCCAAAGCGGAGATCACGCCGCCTGCCATGCCGTCATTTGAAACGACAAACGCCTGTATGTTGTCCTTGTTTTGCGTCAAAGCATTTTCGGCAAAATTGAGTGCGAGTTCGGGCTTCCAATCAGACGTGAAATCCTGCGCGACGATCGTTATGTCCTTGTTTTCGACTGCGGGTTGAAGCACGGCAAGCTGTTCCTTTTTCAATATTACAGCATTGTTATCGGTCGAGGCTCCGTAAACCATAACGTAATTCCCTTTTGGGATTTTTTGAAGCGCATATTCGCCGATCTTCCGGCCAATGACCGGAACTTGATGCGAAATATATGCATCGATCTTGTCGGAATTAATCAAACGGTCATAGCTGATGACCGGCACGCCCTGTGCCTTTGCCTTATCAACCATCGAAGCAGCCTGTATAGCATTGTGCGGAGCGATCACAAGCACATCGATCCCCTTTGTGAGAAGGTTATCGACATCATTCGCCTGTTTGTCGGATTTGTTGTCGGCGACGGTGATTTCACAATCGACATTTAGTCTTTTGCACTCTGCCTCAAATGCATCATGGTCACGCTGCCACCGCTCTTCTTTTACGGTATCCATTGCGAACCCTATCCTGATCTTCTTTTCTTTCGGAGCACTTGAACAGCCCGCGCCCAACGCCAATATGCACATTAGGAATATCGATCTTGCCTTCATAATCTTTAATCTTCCTGAAAAAGGTTCTAAACTGTGCGATTAAAACAGAAAAACCGCTTTTCGGCAATAGTTCAGGCACATAAAGCGTCATCATGACCGAATCAGTCATCTGAGCATTTTTTTTCAAATTCACCTTTGATTCGAACCGAAATTGTGATATAAATATTTATCAAATCTAAGGTTAGAGTTTTGTAAGGGCCGGATTTGGTTATTTTCTCAGTTTTACGCGGGGCAGATGCTGATTTATTGACATCGCCATCTAATTCGTGTAAAAAAGTATGAGGTTGTTTTTTTTTGAAATTATTAATTTTTGAAGCGATACAAGAGGAGAACTATGAACAGTAAATCGTTGTTTCATAAGGCATTCACAATGTGCCTGACGTTTGCACTAATTGCAACATATTCTATGGTGGCATTGGCCAGCGACGGG
>JANMDA010000233.1:0-1698 GCA_031376085.1 Chloracidobacterium sp. | reverse complement strand
GGCGGTGAGCATGCTGTTCCTGATGAGGAATCGGCCCGTGAATGGCTTGACGGTGAATGGCAGACCTTGGGCAAGCCAACAGCGAATGAACAGGTCTGGGAGCCGTTATGTTCCGGCGGCGAGATCGGCAGATTGAACCTTCGCGCGTTTAAGGCAGGCGGCGGAAAAGCTGACGATTTGCTTGCGGCATTTCTTGCCAGCAGCCGCGAATATAGGTCGGAGCAATCGAGTTTTGTTAATGTCTGGTTAGAGTTGGGCAAACGGTTAAAGAAGAGATCGGCCGGCAAACTTAACCATAAAGAGTGGTCAAGGCTCGACGCCGAAATGAAGGCAAAGAATTACCCCGCAATTCACCATAGCGAGACTTACGAGAAAGCAAATCATCCCGCATACCGCATATTGACCTTGGCGGAAATGAAAAAACTCCTTGCGAAAACCAAATGATCGGGGGCATGGGCGGTTTGCCTATTGCCGTCGCCTAAAATAAGATTTTTAAATAATGAAGATCTTTCACGGCACCGAAAATGCCAACATCATGCGGCCGACGGTTTTGACGCTTGGCGTTTTTGACGGACTGCATCTTGGGCATCAGCGGATAATGCAGCACGTCGTCGAGCGGGCAAAAGCCGCAGATGCTCACGCGACAGCGATCACGTTCGATCCGCATCCTCGTGCGGTGCTTCATCCCGAAACTGCTCCGCCGCTGCTGCAAACTCTCGACCAGCGTCTTGCAAATTTTGAATTGCTCGGTATCGAGCAAGCGATCGTCGTCAAATTTGACCGTGAATTTGCCAGCCAGCCGGCTGAGGATTTTTTATCGAATATCATCCGCGACCGGCTTCATGCAAAAGAAGTTTATCTTGGCAAAGGTTTTGCGTTCGGCAAGGATCGCGGCGGCAATATCGAACTTTTGAGGGCGATGAGTACGAAGCTTGATTTTGTCGCCGACGAGGTCGATGAAGTGCAGATACGTGGTCAGCGGATCAGCTCTTCGGCGATCCGCAAACTACTTTTAGATGGCCGCGTTAATCTGGCGCGGCGAATGCTTGGACGGCCATATGGCGTCGAGGGCGTCATTATTCGCGGCAATCGTCGCGGACATACCATCGGCTTTCCGACGGCAAATCTGAAACCGCACAACCGAGTAATTCCGCGATACGGAGTATATGCGACCGCCTCGTTGATCGACGGCTTGTGGCGAAAGAGCATAACCAATATTGGGGTGCGCCCGACTTTTGAATCCGATGCCGACCCTTCTATCGAATCATATATATTCGACTTTGATGGTGACCTTTATGGCGATGTGCGTCGGGTTCGATTTTTGCACCGTATTCGCGACGAGCGTAAATTCAACGGAGTTGACGAATTAAAGGCCCAGATCGAAAAGGACACGCGGCGTGCAAGGAACTATTTCCACCATCAGGGCGTAAAGAACATGCTGGCGATCTTATAAGATGCCGGTTTAAGAATGACCGAAACGACTGAAAAACAAATTGTCAAAGAGCAGGAAAATATCGAGTTAGATGGTATAAGCCCACACGCGCTTGTTCCTACCGGTGAACTTGCGATCGCAAAACAGGTCACGAATAAGCAGTTGATCGAAGAAGAACGCACACTGCAAAAAGTCGAGACTGCTGTCGAAGGCAACTATCACGGCTTTCGCGGTTATTGGCGCATATTTGAGGTTTCGCGGGTCAT
>JANMDA010000177.1:0-2036 GCA_031376085.1 Chloracidobacterium sp. | reverse complement strand
GAAGCAGATGCCAACCTGTTCGCCTTTATTGTTTAGGATCGGCGAACCGCTATTGCCTCCGATGATGTCGGTTGTCGAGAGGAAGTTCACGACAACCGTGTTGCCTTCGCCGTAGCGGCCGAAATCAAGAGCGTTCTGCATGTCGATCAGCTTTTGCGGTGCGTCAAACGGCTTTTCGCCGGTGTTCTTCTCGATCATGCCCCGCATCGTCGTAAACGGCGAGCGGTATTCGGACTCGCGGGATTGGTAGCCTTTGACGTTGCCGTATGTGAAACGCATCGTGAAATTAGCGTCAGGATACATCGTCGTGGTTCCGCGCATTTCCTTGAGAGCTTGCATGTAAAGCTGGCGAAGGTGGTCTATCTTCGAGTTGAAATTCGCACCGCGTGCTGCGAGTGCCATTTTCTCATCGACAAGTCCCGAAAGAAACGGATGTTTTGTCTGAAGTTCAGCCCACGACATGTTTGCGAAGGCTAAGACACTTTCCGCCGTCGCCATTTCCACTTGAGCCGCAAAGGCGGCTTCTGCTTCGCGACGAGCGCGTCCTTTGGTGCCGGCAAACTTCTGATCGTAAGCGGTAAAACGCTGATTGGCGGGCAGGCCATCAAACGCTTTGAAAAAGAACTTGAGCATCTCTCGCTCCTGAACCGGTGAGCGTTCCGCTGCGAGGGCAGCGGTTATGGCTGCCTTTTGTTTGTCGTCAACCTTTTTCCCTTGCTTGACAGCCATAGCAACCGAGAATAGTGCATTGGAAACGGTGCCTGAGATCGGATCCGGAAAACGGCGGACTATCACGTCGCGTTTTGACGCTGCATTTGTTTCTTCGGACAGTGATTTCAGGTCCGCGAGTAGAGTTCCGTATTTTTTTTGACGTGCAGGATCACCAGCGATCCATGTTGCCATTTTCGCTTCTTCAGCCTGACGCTGCTGAACAGCATTTGCTCGTTTCAGGCGAATAGCACCGCCTTCGTAGGCCTTGCGCGAATTATCGAAACTCGCTATCTCGCCTTGAAACTTTATTCGCAGCTCTTCATCAGTTGAGCCGATCTGCCTGAGCACGTCTGCTTCGGTGCGAAGCCAACTCGCCAGGAAAGGGAAGTTAGCATCGCGTGCAAACTGCATCGACTGGCTCTCGCGATAACGCGATGTGCCGCCTGGAAAGCCTAGAACAAACACAAAATCATTGTCCTTGAGGCCGCCGATATTTGCAGAGAGAAACTTCTTGGGGTGATACGGTACGTTATTCGCTGAATAATCAGCCGGTGAACCGTCCGGTGCGACATAAGCTCTCAGAAAAGTGAAATCGCCTGTGTGCCGCGTCCATTCAAAATTGTCAGGGTCTCCGCCGAAAACTCCGATGTTGCGCGGCGGAGCGTAGACCATTCGGATATCTTTGATCTCCGCTGTCTGATAAAGGTAATAAAAATAACCGCTGTCGATCGCCTGAATTACGATCGTCGAGCCTTTAGGAGCCTTTGCCTGTTCAGCGGCGGTAAGATCTGCTGTGTTTTTCTTGATCGCATCTGCAAGCTCTTTACCGGAGAGATTTTCTGTGCCCGCTTTGATCTTTGCCGTCACATCCTCGATGCGTTGTGTGAGTGTGATCGAGTACGGCTTTTCACCGTCCTTTGCCTGGAATTCTCCGGCGCGGCTGCCTGCATTGAAACCGGTTTCAACCAGATCTCTGTCCGGTGTCGAATTTGCGACCAGAGCATCGAATCCGCAGTGATGATTGGTAAGGATAAGCCCGTCCGCCGAAACAAACTCAGCCGAGCAGCCGCTGTCCAAACGCACAATAGCATCCGTCAAACCACCGCCGCCCGGATTATAAATATCACTTGGCTTGATCTTAAGCCCTTTCTTTTTTAACGTAGCGGCCAGGCCGGCGATCTGGTCCGGCGTATACATGCCTTCGTCAAACGCAAAGACAAACGTAAAACTGGAAAAACAGATCGCGACGATCATCGCGAATGAAAACAAACGGTTATTTTTAAGTTTCATAAAGAAATCCTCATTAGTTACAAAGTTTTTATTCC
>JANMDA010000113.1:0-2883 GCA_031376085.1 Chloracidobacterium sp. | reverse complement strand
GGCCGGCCGGCAGTTTTTGAATATCCTTAAATAATGTTTGAGGTGCAGGCGTTGTTAAAAATGTCAGGTAGTCGGATAATGCAGTTTCGTCTATATCACGCTCAACCTGCGGATGCTGCAAGATTGCTTTGATCTCCGAAGCAAAAATTATCCGGCCGTCTTTTATGTAAAAATACAATGGCTTGACGCCCATGCGGTCGCGATAGAGAGAGAGTTCTTCTTTTTGCTCGTCCCACAATGCGATGCCGAAATCGCCGTCTATTTCGTTTACAAAATCTATACCTTTTTCTTCGTAAAGATGAATAATCGTTTCGGAATCCGTTTTGGATCTATATACATGGCCGCGTTTTTCAAGATCAGGCCGTAGGTCGGCATGATTATAGATCTCACCGTTGAAAACCAGCCAGATATTGCGCGATTCACAGCCGCGCATCGGCTGATGGCCTGCCTGAGAAAGATCGATGATCGACAGCCGCCGAAAGCCAAAAGCGCCTCTGCCGTTATCGAAAATATGAGAGCCTGTATCGTCCGGCCCGCGATGCGGCATCGTGTCGCGCATCGCTTCGATGAGCGGCAATTCGATACTGCCCTCGCTCGCGCCATATTCCCAAATTCCGACAATTCCGCACATAGTAGTTATCGATATTGTCGGTTAACCTGCGCAGCAACTCCAATCTCGAAGCGTCATTTTCACCTGGACCTGATGGAATGATGAAAAAGCGGGCAGTAAAAGGAGCGTCAGCGTTGCTCTCCCATCTAAGGATCAGCGAATTTTCCTTGTGGCCGTAATTTCGCGAGGCGAAGCTTGGAACTACCTCATGTTTGGCATCAATTCCGGCCGCGCGAATATACAGTTCTCGGCCATCATCATCGCCAATCCTGACAGTTGTCTGATCAATGTCATTTAGGCTGATGCCGGGCGCAAGATGAAATGAAAAGCTGAATTTATGCCGGCCTCTGCCTGTGAGTTTGTCCTCGATCATCCAGTATCGGTCTTGTTTGTGAAACTCGACTTTTCTGCGATGCATGACAGGTTCAGCCAGACGAGTGTAGCCGAGATGCTCGCCCGAAACGCGATCGCATTCCGCAGAAACTTGCCATTCGTCGTCGACCGGACGAGCCTCGTTGCCCATGATGAACGGAAGTTCAACATGCGTCGTGTTTTGTTCCATGTCGTCAACCATCACGGTCGAATGATATGTCGTTGAACGAAACATATGTCTTGCTTCGCGGTCAAGATTATAAACATAACTGCCCGGATCAATTATAAATGGACGGCCAAACGCAGAGACCTCGATACTAAGAGCGTCGTTGTGTCCATGCGATCCGCGGCCATTTATGCCGCAGTCGTTGGCGTTGAAATGTAAATAGAGATCGCCGTCACGCATCACATACGCTCCCGCATCGCGAAAGCTGCCGGATCGTGAAGGCTCCTCGTCACCCATTTCCTTCAAGTCTGACAAACCGGCTTCGCCAAACAGCCATAGAACTTCCGGTTCGATCTCGGAGAGTTTTAGTTCTTCGTCATTCAAAAGCACTGCACCCATTGATAATAGATATGCCGCATCGTCAGCGTCGCGTTTTACCATTGGAATTATCTGGGAACCATCAGCATCCCCGATCAAGGGCATTCGCCTGTCAGGACGTATAATGCACCGTAGATATTGCAGCATAGAACGAAGCTTTTCCAAGTTTAGAAGGTGATCCACGCTCATTGATTCTGTCTCGAATCTTGTTCGATTGAGTAAAAATAAGGAGTAGAAAAATAGTTCGGTCACTAATTTGTGATAACCAGTCGAAGCTTCGAAATCGGTTCCGTCTGACTGTATCTGTTTGTCCAGTTCACGCAGCATTTCACCTAGGCCAAATTCACGCCACTTAGCGGCTTGCTCCAATTCAGGCATCAGCGTGCCGATCCAAAAAATGCCGACAACGTCGGACAAATAATGATTACTTGTCGCTATATACGAGAATTCGTTGTTGTCGAGAATAAACCTTCCGTGCTGATCGAAGAGTTTTAAAATCGCGACGAGTTTTTCTACAGTAAGAGCTTTTGACCGGCGAAAAATATCAAACGCGACAAGCAGATTGATCGCCCGCAGAGCAACTTCCATTGCGCAGTTCCAGTTTGCGCCGCAGGCGTAAGGGTTTTGCTGCATCCAGCTTTCGATATGCGCAAAAAAAGTCTCGGCGTAAGCTTCATCACCGGTTACAGCATATGCACATGCAAGAGTGACCGCGTGGCCGAAGCGATTCAGTTCCCAGAGGATGCGAATGTCGGCTCCGTCGGCGCTGTAAGTGACAACGTCAGCGTGATATTCCGTTTCCCAATCTTTTCCGGTTATCGGGTCGCATCGCCAGAAGTTTTCGGCTTTGAATTCAAAAGAGCCAAGACCGGCAAGTTCCCAGCGTGATCCTTTGACGATTGCGTCGGCATTGGCGACAAGCTTTGCAGTTTCGACAGGGAAATACTCCAACTGCAGTTTTGCGAACTTGTCGAGATCTTTTACGCGAAAAAATGAAACATTTCTCTCGCGAAAATGTGTTAGCAATTCGGCAGTCGAAATGGAGGCAAATTGAGATGCAAGCCTTGCGGGAGCATTATGCAAGTTTTTGAGATCACGGCGTTCCTGTTTTTGACGCGATACTGCTTTTTTTCGACGAATGGCTTCGCGCGGCAGGTCGAAAAACGGCACGTCGCCGCGAAATAGAGTCCTGATCTTGCTGGAAAAGCTCATTGGTTAAGACAACCACATTTTGCTGCAAAACATCTCAGCGTGCAGTCTTTAGAATAGTATTGAAAACATTGCTTTAGAGTCACAATTTTTGCTTGATTAGGATGAGCAAAAGTATATAATCGCATCATTCAGTCGGGATTCATAA
>JANMDA010000047.1:0-2290 GCA_031376085.1 Chloracidobacterium sp. | reverse complement strand
CCTTTCGGATCGCTCTGTCAACGTTGCCTTCGCCTGAGTTGTAAGCGGCCATTGCGAGTTCCCAGTTGCCGTGATAACGATTGGCAAGAAACTTCAGATAACGTGCCGAAGCTCGTGTCGCCTCGTCAAAACTGTTTCGCTCGTCCACATAAGCTGTCCGCTCAAGGCCGAATCGCGTTCCCGTTCCGGGAATAAATTGCCACAATCCTGATGCAGCGGCTGAAGAAAGTGCGGATGGCTTCCACGCACTCTCGACCTGGCCGAGCCATGCAACATTTTCAGGAACGCCTTCTTCTCGAAAGATGCGGCGTGCCATTCGCATGAACATCCCGGAGCGATAAAGCCCGACTTCCATCGTGCCGCGTCCGCGTCCGCGATAGTAGTTGATAAACTGCTGGATCATCGGATGGACCTGGAACGAAAACCCGAGTGATTTATTCGCAACCGCGTATTGAATGTACTGATACTGCTGTTGGGCTACGGGATTGTTGTCGATCTGTTGCTCATCGGTGGTGAGTTCGAGACGCGAAAGGTCGTCTAACGGCGACGGTTCGAATTCCTGTGAGTTAAATCCTATCTTTGTCGAAGTTGCAGAACCCGGCCCATTTACTGCGACCGTGGTCGTTGAGACCGGATTTGATTTGCCGATAGAATTTTTTGCAAGGGTCGTGATCTTGTCCGCTAGGCCGTTATCGATGCTCAATGCCTGATCGAGATTATTCCAGTTGCAAGTTTGAGCAAGGTTTTTGACCTGGGGCAAATGATTTTCCGACGGAAACTCGATGCGATAAATGGTCTCGACAAGCTGGTTGTAGCAGCTTTGCAGCTTTGGCTGACGCTGTATGTCGAGCGTCGAATAAAGAAATGTCTCGACCGACTTGTTAAACTTGTCACCTGCGTACGACATTTTGCTGTCCTCATAGGCAAGCAGGCCTTCTTTGAACGAAATACCGGAATCGAGCAGGACCTTGTTAACAGCGTCCTGTGCCTTTATTACATCCTGCGTACGCGTTTCATTGCTTGATTTAGAACTCGTAACCTGAGCGCTCGAAATCGAAATGAGAGCAAAAAATAGTGCCGTTGCAATACTAAAAAATCTAAAAATACCTTTTTTCATTAAATAACTCTAACGCCTTTTAATACACAAAGTTCCGCATTTACCAATAAGCATAAAATGCCTCATATTAACCTTACAAGATTATCACCCGGCTAAACAGCCTGTCAACGAACAAAAGGCTTATAAAATAAGGACTTTGCGCCCATTTATGCGGCCTTGGAGGCTTTGGTTTTCGGCCTGTCAGTCAGCAAAATACTTGGCCTCAATGCAACATCGAACACCTGCCGCACATTTTCCACAAATATAAACGTCAAATCGTCACGAACTTCCTGCGGAAGGTCCTCCAGATCGCGTTCATTCGGCAGCGGCAGGATCACCGTTTTGATCTTTGCACGGCGTGCGGCGAGAAGCTTTTCTTTGACGCCGCCTACCGGAAGCACGTTGCCACGCAAAGTAATCTCGCCTGTCATTGCCACGTCTTTGCGAACAGGCCGCTGTGCCAAAACCGACACAAGTGCCGTCGCCATCGTTATACCCGCGCTTGGGCCGTCCTTCGGAATCGCTCCTTCGGGCAAGTGGATGTGAATGTCGTAATTCTCAAGTACGGTCTCATCTATCCCGAGATCTTTTGACCGGGCCTTTGCATAAGAGAACGCAGCTTGCGCTGACTCTTGCATAACTTCGCCGAGTTGGCCGGTGAGCATAAGCTTGCCCTTGCCTTTTGTCTTAAGGGCCTCGATAAAAAGGATGTCACCGCCTACTGCCGTCCACGCAAGGCCCGTAACGATGCCGATCTGGTCTTTTTTCAACGCTCCTTCGTTAAAGATACGAGACACACGCAGGAAATCCTTGAGATTCTCTTTTGTGATCAGCATCGGCTTGAACCCGCCTTCAAGCTCGGCCTTGCTTCGGGCCACCTTACGGCAAACTTTGCCGATCTCACGCTCAAGCTGTCTCAGCCCGGCCTCTTGAGTGTATTCCGAAATGATCTTGGTGATAGCTTTGCGGTCAAATTTAACATCACCCTTTTCCAAACCGTTTTCTTCAACTTGTTTGGGGATCAAATGACGTTTTGCGATCTCCAGCTTTTCTTCCTCGGTATAACCGGAAAGCGAGATGATCTCCATTCGGTCACGCAGTGCCGGCTGGATCGTGTCGAGCACATTTGCCGTCGTCATAAACATCACATTCGAAAGATCAAATGTGATGCCCAGATAGTTGTCGCGGAAAGAC
>JANMDA010000143.1:0-13611 GCA_031376085.1 Chloracidobacterium sp. | reverse complement strand
TGATACCTGCGTCTGCGGTTAAAGTAGAAGGCGATAACAATATCATTTTTATCATAAAGGACGGCGCGGCCCGTCAGGTGATGATCCAAACCGGCATTTTGGAAAATGGATTGATACAAGTGAAATCTGGCGTGGCCGAAGGCGACATGATCGCGACCGGCAATCTGAACGCATTATCTGACGGTGTTTTTGTCAGGCAAACGAACTAGGGGTTAAGAAGTATGCAATGGCTTGCTGAAATTTGTGTAAAGCGACCTGTCTTCGCCACGATGCTGATCTTGTCTCTGGTCGTGGTCGGTGCATTTTCGTTTTTGAGCCTCGGAGTCGATCTCTTTCCAAAGATCGATTTTCCGACGATCACGATCACGGTCGTAAATCCGGGAGCTTCGCCGCAGGAGATCGAGACAGAAATTACTGACAAGATCGAGGAAGCAGTTAACACCATATCAGGTATCGATGAGCTGCGCTCAACCTCGATCGAGGGAATTTCTCAGGTATTCGTTGCCTTTGTGCTCGAAAAAGACGTTAACGTCGCGGCACAGGAAGTCGAAAATCGAGTTCAAACCGTCATACCAAACCTTCCCGAGACGGCAAAGCAGCCAACTGTCCAAAAACTCGACACCGATGCAGCGCCAGTCCTGCGTATCTCGATCTCCGCACCGACATCACTGCGCGAAGTGACCGAGATCGCCAAGAACAGGGTCAAGGAGCGCATCGAATCGGTTAACGGCGTCGGCCAGATCACGATCATCGGCGGGCAGGAGAGACAGATCAACGTCTGGGTCGATCCCGACAAGATGCGTTCGTACAACGTGACTGCCGCAGAAATATCCGCTGCCTTGCGCATCCAGAATATTGAGTTTCCTTCGGGGCGAATCGATGAGGGACAAACTGAAACGGCGGTTCGCACGGTCGGGAAAATACAAAAGCCTGAACAGTTCGATGACGTAGTTGTCGCGACGCGCGGCGGCTATCAGGTAAAAGTCAAAGATATTGGCTACACCGAGGATGGTGGCGCCGAGACCCGCTCTGAGGCCCGTTTGAACGGCCAGCCCGCAGTGACGTTGATCGTTTCAAAGCAGTCCGGGCAAAATACGGTCGCCGTTGCGCGTGAGATTAAGACACGTTTAAAGGAAATTGAGCTGACACTCCCGAAAGGATTTCAAATGCGTGTGATCGGAGATAACTCGATCTTTATTGAGAACTCTCTGCACGCGATCGAGGAGCACTTAATTCTCGGCTCGATCCTGGCGTCAATCGTCGTCTTCTTATTTCTGTGGAGTTTCCGCACGACATTTATCGCCGCGCTAGCGATTCCGACTTCGATAATTTCGACGTTTGCACTCGTCTACGCTATGGGCTACACGCTCAATTCGATCACGATGCTTTCGCTTACCCTTATGGTCGGAATCGTTATCGATGATGCGATCGTGGTGCTTGAGAACATATATCGATTTGTCGAGGAAAAGGGCATGAACCCGTTCCAGGCAGCTATCGAGGGAACGCGTGAGATCGGCCTCGCGGTCCTCGCGACGACGTTGTCGCTCATGGCGGTGTTCGTGCCGATCGGGTTTATGCAGGGCATCGTCGGCAAATTTATGTCGTCGTTCGGACTCACTGCGTCGTTCGCGGTCGGTGTTTCGCTGATCGTTTCGTTCACGCTGACACCGATGCTCGCGGCACGGCTGATTAAGCCGAAAAAGGTAAAACCGGAAACTGACCTCGACAAGGTAAAAGGTGACGCTGCGAATGAGCTTGAAAAAGGTGATAGCCATTACACCGGTTGGTTTCGCCGAGTGGATACGGTATATGCGTGGATGCTGCGGTTTTCGATGGGGCATCGCTGGGTGATCATCACACTGGTTGTTCTCGTCTTTCTGAGCATCTTTCCACTTTTTATGTTCGTCGGCAAAAATTTTTTGCCGGTCGATGACCAATCGCAGTTTGAGATCTCGGTCCGAACACCCGAAGGAACAAGCCTCTCGGCCTCGTCACAGTCATTCGAGCGGATCGCTTCGGAAATCCGCAAAATGCCGGGCGTCACCGACACTCTGGCGACAGTCGGCGGCGGGCAGCAGCAAGTCGTAAACGCCGGCACCATCTATGTGAAATTGAGCGACGTCGGGACACGCTCAAAATCGCAGGAACTAATGATGGCCGACGCCCGTGGCGTACTGGCTAAGTTTCCGCCGGAATTACGGACTAGTGTCCAGATCGTTCAGGCGTTTTCCGGCGGCGGCTTTCGAAATGCGAACGTCCAGTTCCTTATCTCCGGCCCGGACATCAAAGTGCTCGAGGAAACTTCGCAAAAGATCCTCGCGAAAATGAAGACCATACCCGACGCGGTAGATGTTGACACGACGCTCATTTCGGGTAAGCCGGAATTGCAGCTTGAGGTTGCCCGCGACACTGCAGCAGACCTCGGCGTGAGAGTAGGCGACGTCTCGCAGGCGCTAAACACGCTCGTCGCCGGACAGGAAGCGACGACCTTCAATGCCGGTTCGGATCAGTATGATGTGTATGTTCGGGCGATCAATCCATTTCGCACCAGCGAAGAGGGTTTAAAGAGAATGATCGTACCATCGGCCAAGCTCGGTTGGGTCACGCTGGACCGCGTCGTCAAGACCAGACCAGGAACCGGCCCGAGCGCGATCGACCGCACAAACCGGCAAAAACAGGTAACGCTGCTTGCGAATACAAAACCGGGCGGCTCGGCAGCGAGTATAACCTCGGCAATCGACAGCTACGTCAAAGAATTACAGCTTCCCGTTGGCTACCAGACTGGCTATGTAGGCCAGTCAAAGGAAATGGGCAAGGCCGGTTTCTACTTCCTGCTGGCATTCATGCTGTCGTTCATTTTCATGTATATCGTGCTGGCCGCGCAGTTCGAGTCGTTCATCCATCCGGTGACGATCTTGCTGACGCTGCCGCTATCGATACCGTTCGGTATCTTTAGCCTTCTGGTTATGGGCCAGACAGTGAACATCTTTTCGGGCCTTGGGTTGCTGCTGCTCTTTGGCGTCGTCAAAAAGAACGCAATTTTGCAGATCGATCATACAAATCACCTACGTTCGCAGGGGATGAATCGATACGACGCTATTATTCAGGCAAATCGCGACCGCCTGCGTCCAATCCTGATGACCACTATCGCGCTCGTCGCGGGCATGATTCCGCTCGTCGTGTCGCGCGGAGCAGGTTCCGGAACCAATCGATCTATCGGCGTCCTTGTGGTCGGCGGACAAACTTTATGTTTGCTCCTGACGCTGCTTGCAGTGCCGGTATTTTATTCGATCTTCGACGATCTCGCCGAATTGCGGCTGTTCCAATATCTAAACCGCTTTGCTGGATGGCTATTCGGCGGTGTGAAGCGAAGGTTTGCGACGGCAGCGAGCGCGGTAATTAGCAAGGGGTAGCCAACGCCACATATGCATCGGTATCTGTATATTCTAATTATTTTTGTGTTTGTTATCGCGACAACGCATGTTTGCGCACAGGACACGAAGCCAACTCCGGTTATCACTCCAACGCAGCTAAATTTGCAGGAGAATCTAAACGGTGTACCCGCAATTGCGTCTGATTACCGATCAAACGACCGCTCTTTTCCGGATCTTGGCCGCATCGGTGTTGATATGACTCAGCAGCGAACCTTGACGCTGCACGAGGCGGTCGAGCTTGCGCTCGATAATAATCTCGACATCGAAGTATCGCGAAAGACGGTCACAATGGCTGAATTCGATCTACGCTCGGCACGCGGATTTTACCAGCCACGTCTTGCCGGCCAGTCATATTACGACCGCTCGACCGTGCCAAACGTCAGCATCTTTAGCGCTAATCAGAAGACGACGCAGGGCTCATTTGTAGGCAATGCCGCGCTACAGTTTTATTATCCAAATCAAGGGACGCAGTTTTCGGGCGCGTTCAACAACACGCGGCTCGCAACCGACAATCCGATCTCGATCCTGAGTCCGCAGTTGAATTCGAGCCTCGGGTTTAATGTTACGCAGCCGCTCTTTCGCGGGCGAAAGTTCGACCAGCCGCGGCGCGTCATCGAGATCGCAAAACGCAACATCAGCCTGACGGATACCCAGTTTCGCCAGCGCTCGATCGAGACGGTCGCCGCCGTACAAAAATCGTATTGGGACCTGACATACGCGCTTCGCAACTTGCAGGTCCAACGCGATTCGCTGCGGGATGCCAAGGAGCAGCTTGAACATAACCGCCGCCTTGTCGATGAGGGACAATTAGCGCCAATCGACGTGGTTGCGGCCGAGACACAGGTCGCAAATTTTGAACAGGCGATTTACGATGCGCTGAACACCGCAAATCTTTTTGAAAATCTGCTCAAGAATTTGATCTCGCCAAACAGGAACAATGACATCTGGACACAGGCGATCACACCCGTCGAACCGGTCGAGGTCAGCGTTCCGAACCCGTCGCTGACCGAAGCGATGACGCTCGCCATCGACAATCGGCCCGAATTAGAGATCAACAAGGTGCAAAAAGACATCAATGAAATAGATCAGCGATTCTATCGAGATCAGAAAAAACTACAGATAGATTTTGTCGCTGGCTACACATCATCTGGAATCGGCGGCAGCAGCAATCCGAACTTCAGCCCGACGTTCCCGACGGCGTGTACAGCAAATCCTCCAAATCCCACCGGTTGTGCCCAGCAACAGGCGAATCTTGCACTACTGACAGGCAGCCCGCTGAGCGGCATTTTTGCTAATCGCTATCCTGTCCTCAGGTTTGGTGTGAATTTCAACATACCGCTCTTTGGCGATAAAACGGCGTCCGCGCAACTTGGCCGTACAAGGGTCGAGGCCGCGAGGATCAAAACCCAGCGTGAACAGATCGAGCAAAATATTCAGGTTGAGGTGCGAAATGCGATTCAAGCAGTGCGAACAGGCGAGGCAAGACTGAGATCGGCTGCGATTGCGAGAGAAAATTCCGCAAAGCAATACGAATCTGAAAAGCGAAAGCTCGACTCGGGACAGTCGGATGTTTACAGGGTTCTTGAGCGTCAAACGGCTCTAGCAATTGCAAAAAGTAACGAATTACGCGCCCGTACCGAACTAAATAAGGCGATTGCCGATTTGCAGCGTGCAACAGGCAACACGCTCAAGGCGAATGATGTCGAGACCAAATTAAAGTAAGCGGCAAGATTGTTATGAGATCTGTTTACATAAACGAATTTGGTTCAATTGATAATCTCGAGATTCGCGAACTTCCTGATCCGCCGCCTCCTGCCGGAACACAAGTCTTAGTCCGCGTTCGCTCCGCCGGTTTGAATCGCGCCGACCTATTGCAGGCTCGCGGTCTCTATCCGCCGCCGGCCGGTTATTCGCCAAATATTCCCGGGCTTGAATTTGCAGGCGAAGTCACGTCAGTCGGCAGCGATGTCGCGTCTTGGAAATCCGGCGACCGTGTTTTCGGCATCACGGCAGGCGAGGCGCAGGCGGAATTTATAACATCCGACGATACGTTATTAGCAAAAATTCCCGACCGTTTTAGTTTTGCCGAAGCCGCCGCCGTCCCCGAAGCATTCATCACGGCTCACGATGCGATCTTCACTCTTGGCAATTTACAAAAAGACGAATCACTTCTTATTCATGCTGTAGGCTCGGGCGTCGGACTTGCGGCACTTCAGCTTGCCAAGGAAAAAGGCGCTTTTGTGATCGGAACGTCGCGCACTTCTCAAAAGTTGGATAGGTGCCGCGCTTTTGGTCTTGATGAAGGAATGGCGATTGGCAATAATGTTGACTTTGCCGAACAAGTCAAAGAAGCGACGATTGGCAAGGGTGTCGATGTGATTCTTGACTTGGTCGGAGCAGCTTATTTTCCGCAAAATCTGGCTAGTCTGGCTGTAAAGGGCTACCTTGTTCTCGTCGGCTTGACCTCCGGTGCGTCAGCAGAATTCAATCTCGGGATTGCGTTGCAAAAGCGTCTGAAAATCATCGGCACAATGCTTCGCGGGCGTTCTATCGAAGAAAAAGCTGATGCTCTAAAAAAATTTACCGACGAAGTCATTCCGCTGTTTGAAAATGGCTCGATCAGTCCGAATCTCGACCGTGTATATCCTTTTGAGCAGGTTCGAGAAGCATATCAATACCTTGCGTCCAATGTGAGTTTCGGAAAAGTGGTAATCGAATTTTAGCCAATCGTTCTTGCTGAGAACTTGGTAGAATGTAAAGGTCGCTATGCTTTACCGAGAATCGATCTTCATCACGGGTTTTCCCGGTTTTATCGCCAGCCGTCTGGTCGAACGCCTCGCCGGGAGCGAAACTCAATTTTATCTACTGGTCCAGCCGCAATTTATTGAAAAGGCGATGCGCGAGATCGAGGAGATCGCTGACTTTACACGCACGCCGCTTGAGAGCTTTGTGATCGTCGAGGGCGACGTCACGCTGCCGCAACTGGGAATTTCAGAGGCCGATCTCGAAGTCATCCAACACGAAACTACAGATGTTTTTCACCTCGCGGCTGCCTACGACCTCGCCGTGCCTAAAGAAGCGGCCCTCAGCGTAAATCTGCAAGGCACGAAAAACGTCAACGATCTCGTCATTTCCCTAAAAAATCTCCGCCGTTACAATTACGTCTCGACTTGTTACGTTGCAGGTCGTCGCGAGGGGCCGATACTCGAAACCGAGCTTGAGCATAACGCCGGCTTTCGCAATTTTTACGAGGAGACCAAATATCTCGCCGAGATCGAGGTCGAAAAGCTGAAAGGCAGCGTTCCCGTCACGATCTATCGCCCCTCGGTTGTCGTGGGCGATTCGGAAAACGGCGAGACGACAAAAATTGACGGCATTTACTATCTGATCCGATATTTGCGCAAAGCGCCCGCGCTGCTCCGCGTCCTGAATGTCGGAAATTCTAAAGTGCGGCTCAATCTCGTGCCTGTCGATTTTGTCGTCAGAGCCATGGCGGCCCTCTCCAATAACAAACGCGCTGCTGGAAAGACAATTGCGCTCGCTGATCCAAAGCCGCTGACCACTGCTGAGCTTTTCGACGTGATAGCAAAAGACATGACGGGGCGAAAATCAGAATTCAGCCCGCCTGCTCGGCTTGCGGAGTGGTTTCTGAACACCCGTGTTTCACCGGTCATAACCGGCCTTCCGCATTCCGCCGTACCGTATTTCTTTATCTCGCAAACCTACGACACCGATACCGCCGACGAATTGCTTGCGCCTCACGGCATTTCATGTCCGCGATTCGAAAACTATGTCGGTAATCTGCTCGATTTCGTTGAAGAAAACCCGCAGCTTTAACTTGTTGGAAAGGCACACTTCACTCCGTTTCAGGCATCATACTTTCATTATGAAGATCGTCCTCACAGCCTTTTTTGCGGTCGCCTCATTGCTTGCGCTAGCCGAAATTACTGATGCCCAGAGCGGCCGCGTGCAGCAGACGCCTACACCGCCTGCAAGCGACGATACTATTCGCGTAGTTACCGAGGAGATCAAGCTCAACGTGCTTGCTTTTGATGAGAAAGGAAATTTTTTTCGCGATGTGACGGCCAACGACATTGTCATCGCCGAAAATAATATCCTGCATCAACCTACGAGCGTTCGCCGTCTACCGGCAAATGTGCTGATCGTCATGGACACAGGCGGCGAAATGCGAAGCGTAAAATCACTCGACAAAACACGCAGCGTCGCCCGCGGCGTGATCGAGAATTTGCGGCTCGGCGATTCTACAGCCGTTCTGCAATACAGCGACAAGGCCGAAATTGTCGCTGCGTGGTCGAGTGACAAAGTGGAAATGCTCGACTCCATTAAACGCACGAAATTTGGCCGCCGCTCGATGTTTGTCGACGGCCTAAAACTCGCGACCGATTTTCTTGTAAAAAGCCGACTAGAAAACAAACACTTGGTTCTCATCACGGACGGCACCGACAGCGGCAGTCGTTCATCGGCAAAATTCGACGCCATGCAGCGTCTGCTCGCGACCGATATAAGCGTTCATGTTTTAAGCTACGCGACGATGGAGATCGCATCGATCGAACCGAGAACAAAAACGGTCACAAACTCGCCGCCGCCAAAAGCTCTGCCCGACGAGGTCGTCAATCAGCTTCCAAACGACGTAAAGATTGCCGCCACACGGCCAAAGGTCGGCCCGACGATAAACACCGACCGCACAATGCTCCGATCTTTGAAGTCGCGAAAAACCGATCTCGAAGTAAGCCAGCAGCAGCTCGAAAATCTAGCCGAAAACACTAATGGCGAATTTATCTCGCCCGACAGCGTCGATGAAATGATCGAGAAATCAACACTCGTCGCCCGCATGATCGATTCGACATATGTCGTGACCTATGTCCCAAAAGTTCCCGTCGTAGGCACCCGCGGCATCGCGACGCGAAACATCGATGTTACGTCCAAGCGCAGCGGCCTCAGCATCGTAGCCCGCCGAAAACTGTTTATAAAACAATAACGCCGTTCAGTTGGCCCGACTCTCGTTTTCTATATAAACTAGAGATATAGCTTAATGTCTTTCTCAGAGATCTCTGTGCTCTCTGTGGCAATCATAAAACAAGGAGATAAATAAATAATGTCAACAGCAACAGGAACGGCGACAGAAAACGCCGTCGCATTCGCCAAGGTCGGCCAGCCGGCACCGGATTTTAACATGCCTTCGACCAAGAACATGGAAACGCTTGGCGATAACGTCAAGCTTTCCGATTACAAGGGTAAATGGCTGATCATGATGTTCTACCCGCTAGATTTTACATCGGTCTGCTCGAGCGAACTGGTTCATTTTTCGAGTCGTTTGGATGAACTGAGCAGTATCGGGGCTGAAGTCTTGGGCATTTCGACCGACTCGGTTTATTCGCACCGGGCATGGACAAAGGCGCCGAAGGATCAGAATGGCATCGGCGATATTAAATACCCAATTGCATCCGACCGCGGCGGCAAACTGGCGCTGCAATACAACATCCTGCTCGAAGATCCAAACATCGCTCTTCGCGGACTCTTCATCATCGATCCCGAAGGCGTGCTGCAATATTCGGTCGTTCACGCGATCAATATTGGACGCTCGGTGGATGAAACGCTTCGCGTTTTACAGGCGCTGCAGTCAGGTGGTTTTTGTATGGCCGACTGGAAACCCAGCCAAACCTGATATTGTCTTTTCTCTGCGTTCTTTGCGTCTTTGCGGGAAAACATTTTTTCTCCCGCAAAGACGCAAAGAACGCAAAGTGTAATTTCTAGATTGCGGTCGTCGAGGGACTTATTGTGGATTTAGATCAACGGTCGGCTTGTAAAAATCAAATAGAGAATATACGCGCTTGCTACGATCGACCCGACAAGTATTGCGATCAGCAAAACGATCAACCCGAATACAAAAACATAATCGCTCGTTTTGCCTTTGCCGTGACCTGATGCTCGCGTGCGGATGAGATCCATGTTTTGTTTGTTGGACTTCCACACAAAATCGAACGCGTCGCCGACAAACGGTATCGAGCCGACTACATAATCAAGCCCGATATTAAAAGCCATTCGCAGCAAGGTGATCTTCGGAACACCATAGCGAACACCTGCGAGCAATATATAGAATGATGCAAAAGAAGTAAGCGTATCGCCGACGTTCGGGATGAGGCCGATCAACGCATCGAGGCCAAACCGCCAACTGGTTCCCGGCACACGAAAAAATCCGTCGAGATAAAAAGCCAAATTGTCCAGGCCTTTTTCGACCTCGATCTGTTTTTGTTGCTGAATATCTGACATAGGACATTTACGCAGAGACCACAAAGGACGCAGAGCCAAAATCAAATTATTTCTTCTTTCTCTGAGTTCCCTGCGGCCTCTGCGTTGAAATCGCTTCTATAATCTTTACGCTGATAATCTTATCTCCACGCACAATGTTATCTACGACTTTCATTCCTGTTTCGTTCACATGGCCGAAAACGGTGTAACCGCCGTCGAGGTGCGGCTGCGGCGAATGCGTGACAAACCATTGCGAGCCGCCGGTGTCTTTGCCCGAAAGCGCCATTCCGACAGCACCACGATCAAATGGTCGCGTGTTAATCTCACAGCGGATCGACCAGCCAGGCCCGCCGTTTCCATCGCCGCGCGGGTCGCCGTCCTGCATTACAAAATTTGATACGACACGATGAACCTCGACACCGTTAAAGTAATTTGACCGTGCAAGCTTGGTAAAATTATCGACGGTGAGCGGTGCATCTTCCGAATAAAAATCAATTGTAAAAGCGCCTTTTTCGGTCGTTATTATCGCCTTGACTGTTCCGTTCTTACGCGAAACTGCGCGGCGGTAATCGGCTTCCGTATTCAGCATCTGGCCCAGCTTGGTTCCGTATGCGGCGGTGTAAGGGAAAACGCGGTTTGTGCCTTTTGCAATTGCTTTTTCAACCGAGGTTGCTGCCGACGGTGACACCTTTTGCAGCTCCTTATCGGAAAGCATATCCAGAGCTTTCTTCCGCGTGAGATAATCGGCGGAATTGAGAGCGGCCAGCAGCACCTCGGTCGCTTATTTTTTGTCGAGTTTAAAAAGTTCGTCTAAGATTGCGAGCCGTGCATCGTTATATTCTTTATCCGCAATGGCTGCTCGTTCCCATGCCCGTTTGATCGCCGCGATATTTTCCTTTGAAGCCGGCCGTTCGCCCAACAACTCGGCCGCTGTCGTGCGGACAAAAACATCTTCGTGCGCAATCGTCATGCGCAGGAAAGCATCCAGGTCGTTTGTCTTAAATTGGGCAAAGGCACGGATGAAATCCGGTGCGGCAATTACATTTTTTTCGTCGTCTCCGGGATAGGCGGTTGCGAGGCTGTCACCCAATCGTCGCAGCAGGGTCGGCGCTGCATCCCTCATTTTCTTCACTTCCTCGGTTTTGGGAAAAATGCGTGCAAGCTCGGCGGCGACCTGCGCCGTCGTGCTCAGCCCCCACCAGGTCCGAAGCGCATCAGGCGATATCTTGAAATCGCCCGGCTTGACACGCATGCGCGCCACGGCAATATCCGCATTGTGGCCGTCGTCGAGCGTCACAAGCTCATCGAGGAATTTTACCGCGCGCTCGTTTCCGATATCGGGAAGCAGCCTGCCGAGAACTGTCGCGATCTCAATAAGCTCATTCATTTCGACCGGATGCGCAAATTTCGATCTTTTGTAGTTTGCTAAAAGTTTCTCGCCGCGCTCAAATAATTTATCGGCGGCCTTCGGATCTCTTAGGCCACCGAGAGAGCGAATTGCCGAAACGCGAACGCGCAAATCCTTGTCATCCGCAGCGCTTTTTAGAAGAAGATCAAATGCTTTTCTATCCTGAACGGCTCCGAGCACACGGGCGGCGTTTGCGCGTGCGATCGCATCCGTGTCTGTCGCAAGTATCGTCGTGAGTTTAGCGTTTGCCAGCGGTGCACGAAGCCGGGCAAGCGCATTGCCAGCGTCGGAGCGAATGCGGGCGTCGGCACTTTTCAGAAATTCCGCCGTAATGAAGTCAGTATCGTCCGGCCGCTTTCGTTTTGCGTCATTGCTGCTCGCCCGGCCTGCAGCGGTCAGGCCGAGGAGAACGATTGTTCTGTCTTGTTTATTGCCGCGACGATTTTCATCGTCGAGAGTTTTGAGGATCGTCTCGTTGAGAGGTTTCGATTTTTCGTCCTTAGGGTTTGCCGATGCGATCTTTCCGGCGGCCTCGACCGCGCGTGCACGAACCTTGTCAGGTGTTGCAGGGTCGCTGAGTAATTTTATAAGAGCGTCGGCCCCCTTGATCGATTCGATCTCACCAATTCCGAACGCAGCCGATGCGGCGACATCAGGCGAACCGTCGGTTAGCAGCGCAGCCAGATCGTCAACTGCCTTATCGTCACCGATCCGCCCGGCTGCGAGCGCCGCTCGCGCACGCACTGCCGGATTCGCATCCTGCATCAGATCTTTTAGTGTTTTGTCGTAACGGCGTGCGTCTTCGGCCCTGGCGATCTGGACGGCGGTCTTAACAGATACTTGTGCAGACGCTGCAACGCTTAGGACAAGCAATAGAAAAAAAGCGTTCAGAAAATATCGTTTCATAAAATATTGATTCTTCTGATTTTACTGTTGCTGCGGCAACAAAACAAAATCTTACAAGCGCAGACGATTACAGCCGTTCTTCGCTGGCCACCACCCCTGACAACTGACAACTGTTTTTCTTGTTATTGTTCCCGTCACGCGGGAACTCGGGATCAGGCTTTATCAGCCTTCGGCTTCCGCGAATTTGCTCGTCGCGGTTTCCTCGGCCTCTTTTATCTTGGCGAGGTTCTGGATTTCGATCTCGCTTAGCTGGTCGTCTACAAATTCAGGATTAGCTTTATACCACGATTGCGATTCGAAGTATTTCTGCAGCTTGGCGTCTTTAAATACGCGGCCATGCCGGGCATACATCTCGTTTCTGAGCACACGCAGATCCTCGGCAAATAGTGCTCCGATCGTCGCGTCGGTGACTGGATTCGTCGAAAACCATTCGCGTATCTTTGCCTCGCGTGCGGCCAGCAGATCGACATTTTTTTGCTCGGTGGCGTTCAGCTTTATCGCTTTCTGATTTTTTGCAGGCTTATACCAATCACGCCAGTTAAGGTAATCGCGTATTCCAGGCGCATCAAATTTCTTGCCGTGACGGGCATAAAATTCTTCACGAAGAATGCGCAATTCGAGCAGGCTGAGGCCTTCAAGCTTGTCTTCGGTGAGCAGGACATTCTGAAAAATATCCATATCGCCGATCGAGATAGCAGTTTTGTGATTTTTTTCTTTTTCGGCGATCAGACGCTCGATATTTTTGCGTTCGGTTTCAGTCAGCAATGCGGGGTTGTAAGCCGGATTTGCCTTATACCAGTAACGCTCGGTGAAATATTTTTGCAGCCATTCCTCGCCGAAAAGCTTGCCGTGTATCGCCTCGATCTCGGCAACCAGTATGGTCAATTCCGTACCCGAATAGTCACGCAAATTGTCATCAGTAATAAGCTTCGCCTTCCAGATGCGCATGTCGCCTGGCTCGACGAAAGGATGCTTCTCCGCCTCGCCAAGGCGTATAAGATCAAGATTTGCCCGCTCGACGGCTGTCAGAACGGCATTCTTAAAATTCTTGTTCGGCTTATACCACGGCTGCTTTTCGAGATAATCCTGTATTGGCCTTTCCTTGAAAATACGTCCATGCTTGCCAAAAACAACCCCGCGAAGCAATGCGAGATCATCGCCATCCTCGTCAACCTTTAATTTCGCGATCCGAGCCTTTGTCAGCCGCGTCTTAGCGAAGTTCAGCTTCTCGAAGTTATGCTTATTAAACTCCTTCCAACGAGCCGCCCTCGCTACCGGATCGACTTCCTGTGCGAGATCTGCTCCCGCAAAGGCAAACACGATCATCAAGACCAGCAATAATCTTAATTTTCCTTTCATCGCTATTCTCCCGGTCAACCACCCCCGCAAAAGTGGATTATGACACTTCTATAATCTCAAAACTCGTCGTGATCACGGCAGTTGGGCGGACTGTCGCTGCAACCGAGCAATATTTTGTATCTGACAACTCGACCGCGTCGGCGACGGCCTTTTCGGAAACGTTGCGGCCATGCACGATATGGTGGATGTGGAATTTGATAAAGGCTCGCGGATGATCCTCTTTTCTCTCGCCTG
>JANMDA010000023.1:0-8621 GCA_031376085.1 Chloracidobacterium sp. | reverse complement strand
CTTTGAAAATAACCTCAGATTTAGTATTCCTTGGATTTTGAAAAGAGCATTTGAGCGTCTGAAATCGTTTAGGTCAGCCACCAGTGCTTTCTCTCTTTTTTCGAGGTAACTGTAAAGCTCCTGAATTTTTTGAAGACTTTTGCCCAACTTCGCAGAATCAAGAATACTCTGAACATGCTCCAAAGTTTGGCCGCAAAATCGTTCTATTAAAATTGTTTGTAGTGAATAAAAATATTTCCAATCCTTTTCAGAAATTTTGTACATTTTCTAAGTTCTGCCACCTATTCCCTGATACCGATTTCATCAAGATCACGCTCACGGTTGCGCCAATCTTCGACGACTTTTACAAATAGCTTTAGAAAAACTTTCTTGCCGACAAGTGTTTCGATGTCCATTCTCGCTCTTGTGCCGATGTCCTTTATCCGCGCGCCTTGCTTGCCGATTATTATTTTCTTTTGCGAAGACCGTTCGACGTAGATCGCGCAAAAAATCGTCGTCATCGTCGGGTCGCTTTCGTCAAAAACCTCGGTCACTACTGCCGTGACGTAAGGAATTTCCTCGCCCGTGGACATCAAGATCTTTTCACGGACCATCTCGGCGACGATACTGCGTAAAGGCTCGTCGGTCAGCTCGTCTTCGCCAAAAATCGGCTCTCCCGCAGGCAAATGTTTTACGATCTGATCAAGCAGATTATCGATCGCATCGCCTTTCAATGCCGAAACCGGCACAATCTCAGCGAACTCATATTCCTTTGAGTAAAACTCGATCAGCGGCAAAAGAGTTCCTTTTTCCTTGATCTTGTCGATCTTGTTGAGGACGAGGATAGCGGACTTTTCGGCCTGTTTTACAAGTTCGAGCACAAACCTGTCGCCGTTGCCGGTCGAAACGCTCGCATCCCGCATCAGCACGAGCAGGTCGACCGAAAGAATCGCGTCATGCACCGCCGACATCATTCGACGATTTAGCAGATGTCCCGGCTTATGCACGCCCGGCGTATCAATAAACACGATCTGCCCGTCATCACGCGACACAATGCCCTTGATGCGATGCCGAGTCGTCTGCGGTTTATTCGAAACAGCCGCGATCTTCTCGCCGACGAGCCGGTTGAGCAATGTCGATTTCCCCGCGTTCGGCCGCCCGATCAGCCCGACCAATCCGCTCCGAAAGTCATTATTTACCATTAGCTAGACGGTAGCAGATTCAAGTCAGAACCCGAAGCGTTCCACTTTGTCCCAAGCACTGTGTGGGACAGCCTAAATCATGCAGACTGCAGAAGTTAGCATCGATAAAATACCCTTGTCCCACGTTTTTTAAAAACGTGCTTATCCCTTGACAGTAGGTAATTTTTGTGTCATACTTATAAACAGATTGAGGTAAATGTATGAAAACACAAGATAAACCTAAGATGCTCAAATACACTGTCAAAGACTTTCGTGAGCAATTTTCAAACGATGATGTTTGCTTGGAATGGCTCAAAGATTTTCTCTATCCAAATGGTATTCATTGCCTTAAATGCGACGAAGTAACTACGCATCACAGGGTTAAATCCCGCCGCAGCTTTTCGTGTCAAAAATGCGGTCATCACGTTCACCCGACCGCCGGAACCATCTATCACAAAACAACAACGCCTCTAACTGACTGGTTCTATGCCATTTTCCTTATGGCTTCGACACGATGCGGAATATCCGCTAAACAGCTTGAACGCGAGTTAGGCGTTACATACAAAACCGCGTGGCGAATGTTTCATCAGATTCGCAAGATGCTCAACGAATCGCCTGTGATCGGCGGCGACGGTGTTCCGGTCGAGGTCGATGAAACCTATGTCGGCGCTCGCCCAAGATACGGCAAGACCCAAACAGGACGCGGAGCGGCAAACAAAACGATTATCGCCGGAGCGGTTGAGCGTGAAGGCTCCGTCAAAGCCCAGATCGTGCCGAACGCGAAAGCTGCCTCGCTTGTTCCATTTGTCAAAGAAACGGTCGAGCCATTCTCACTTGTTCACACCGATGAGTGGCCTGCTTACCGTCAAATCGAAGACCTCTACTATCATGAAACCTCAAATCACGGTCGCAAACTTTGGGTAGTAGGTGACTCGCACACAAACTCAATAGAAGGCTTTTGGTCATTGCTCAAAGGTGGTCTGCGTGGCGTTTACAAAGGCCGTGCCACTCGCAAGTATCTCCAAAACTACATCAACGAATACGCATTTAGATACAATCGTCGTCACGATGTGTGTCCGATGTTTCTGTCGTTTCTGTTTCAGACGACGCAATCCGTTGACTAGACTGTTTTAATGCCTCTTCAAAAGAATGACGTGTAAATGCAGGCGCGTCCGAGCTGTCGGTTCTCGCAACCCCTTCCATGTGTTCCGATTGTTTGTCTTTTTTTTCTCTTTCTGTCACAAAATTCTCCCTGTCTAAAGTTTCTTGGATTTTCCACGCAGGAATTACCACTGAAAAACCCGAATGATTGATAGCTTTGTATGGTGTCTTGTTCTCATTCCCGTTAGCTATTTCAATTACATCTTCATATATTGGAAAATTTCCAGCATCTATTCCCAAAACCCATACATAATCGCCTTCATCGCGGAGCCGTGTATCTTCTGGAACCTCTATGTTGTATATAGTTTCCATAAAGAATTTGAACGGGATAATAAATTCAGCCGCTTTCAAATTATGAAATGTCGGTGATCCGCTATAGCCCGAAAGGGATCGCATCTCAACTAGATACGCCTCTTGCGGGCAACCGTCCTTTATTGGTATTAGTTCTGAGGGGTGTGGCATTGCGCTAATGATGCCGGAGCGAGCAGACGGCATATTGAATGTTCGCCCCGCGTGATGAATGAACCGCCCCAACATATACACATCATTTCCCAGATAAATGCCCGCCGTCTGAATAACCTCCTGCGTAACAAACCAAGTCGTTGGCATGGCCACATAGATATGTTGATTGTCACCATCATCCTCAATGAACGCTACTGCCACATCCGCACCATTAGGGTGGTATTGCCAATCATAAATAGTTAGATTTATTGTGTCGAATTTACCATCAAAAGTGTTTACCCGTATTACTGGGGATAAGCCTTTTTCGATAACGTGCCGATTTGTGACAGCGTAATAATACTTTTTACCCGTTGTGGGTGAGGTAACAAAAACAAAAAAGCCAGTGCCGCCCGATCTCTCACTATTCCTAGCGGCATCTTCAGTGGGATAAAGATAAAAAACGGCAGCCTTTAATGTTTCGGCAATAATTGGCATTTTCTTTCGGAGAACGGCAACCTGACCGCCCGTGCCAGTATAAACCACAGCAGGCTCAACCGAATACGGTAACTCGCCGTTGACAGCCGTTGCTTGTTCTCTAAAATTATATTGTTGTCTATTCACTTTTTTTCAAAAGTGCTTACATCCCGTTTCACAGTATAACCTACTATGAGGGGATAAGCACGTTTAAAAAAAATAAGACAATGTAAGACAATGTGTGTCGTCCTGAAAAAAGTTGACACATTTAGTTGGTAATCCTGATATAGGGTTTCCACTTTAATGTTAGTGCTGTTCAAGGTTGTCAAAGAGCAATATCGCTGTAATTACAACTATCCCGCATCAAACAAGCACACTGCTCTCTCAATTGAAATACCAACTTTCCCGATATGAGGTAACTTTCTCGATTTGGCCTACTTTTCCGAATATGAAGTGGCTTTCCGAAGATCGATTTTCCCGCGCACCAGTAAGCGGACAAAACAGTGGAAACATCCTATTTCCTTACCTCTGCGACCCCGTCTCCGCCTGAGCCGGTAAAATCTGTCGGATGCGAGCCTGCTGCCACGTCGGTTGAAAATTATGGCCGGTGGTGTTGGTTAATTGCGTAACGCCGCCGCCGCTCATATTTTTGAGATATATTTCACAGTCGTCGCCTAAGTATTCCCACTTATGAAAGACGAGCTTTGTTCCATCGGGTGACCATTTTGGTCTCTTTCTGTGATTCGAACCCCAGCCGGTTCCGTCAAAGATTCTGCGGTTTGCCCCGTCAGCATCAGCGGTGTAAAGAATTGGTAGACCCTCTTCCGCCTCAACGACAAACGTGATATGGCTGCCGGTCGGTGACCATTCCGGAGATCTATCCGACGACAAATCAACCCATGGCAACGCCCGCACATCGCTGCCATCGGAATTCATCGTGTTCAACCGATGCCACCCAAAATTGCGCGTATTGACAAACAAAATTCGAGAGCCGTCCGGCGACCACGCAGGGGAGAAGTCAGAACCCGCATTGTTAGTCAAATTTGTTCGATTGCTGCCGTCAATATTTATGGTGACGATCACGCCCGCGTCATCAAAAACGATCTTGCGGCCATCGGGTGACCAACTCAAAGACCTGGTCTCGTGCCAAGGGGATACGGATAGGTAGCTGCTTGAAGTAATCGGTGTAACCACGGTTTGATTTGTCCCGTCGGCGTTCATAACCTTGATATAGACATCCGAATCTTTCTTGTTGACAAAGACGATTTTCCTTCCATCGGGCGAATATGTAGGAAGGCAATCTAAGTCGGTATTATTCGTCAGGCGAACTTGGTGCGTGCCGTCGTTGTTCATTACATAAATTTCCATATTGCCGTCGCGGTCGCTCGTAAATGCGATCTTGCCGTTCACGCGGAACGGGCCGCCCTGATAACGAACCATTACAAAGTCGATACCCTCATTATCATCTCCACCGGCCGCGACGATTTTGCCGTCTGCCTGGATCGCTACTGTAGCAGCAGCATTGTAAGCGGCCGGAGTGGACACGATGCCGTTGCCGTTAAATGTCGTGTCCAGCGAGCCGTTCGAATTGAGGCGAACGACTGCGACACGCTCGTCGATCTTTCCGGCGGCGACGATCTTGCCGTCGGGCTGAATTGCTATCGAATTAGCATAACCACCATAATTATCACCAACCGGAATAATAATTTTACCCGTGCCGCCAAATGAAGTGTCGAGCTTGCCGTTCGGATAATAGCGGGCAAAAGCGAAGGCAGGGTGGTTCGAAGAATTAGCGATGCGGCCTGCAACGACGAGCTTGCCGTCCCACTGAATTGCCAACCCTCTGATGCTGCCGCTAAAACCATTGCCAAAGGATGTTGTAACTATGCCGGTGCCGTTAAATGAAGTGTCCAACTGCCCGAACGTCGTGTAACGAACGAGGGCAGGGCTTGAGCCGGCGCGGCCGGCAGCGACGATCTTTCCATCCGGTTGAATCGAAACGGAACTTGCCAGGTCGAACGAGGTGCCAACCGGAGTTATAACTATGCCGCCGTTAAATGAAAGATCCAGCGATCCATCCGTTTTGTATCGGACAAGGGCAAAATCAGCGTTCGAGCTGTTGTAGCCGTAACCGGCGACGACAATCTTGCCGTCTGTTTGAAGCGCTACCGAATTAGCAAAGTCGCTTGAGTACCCGCCAACCGAAGTCGTGACGATGCCCGTGCCGTTAAACGAAGTGTCCAGCGAGCCGTTTGTGTTGTAACGGACAACGGCAAAGATATAGCCTCCTGCGTTCGCGAGATGGGTGGTGCCCGCGACAACGATCTTGCCGTCCCCCTGGATAGCAACTCCGTAAGCGCTGTCGTAAACGCTGCCGATCGAAGTTAGCACTATGCCGTTCAAGCCAAATGAGATGTCCAGCGAGCCGTTAGGATTGTAACGTGCGACGGCAAAGCTTCTGGTGCCGCCTCTGCCGACGGTGACGATCTTGCCATCCGGCTGAATCGCCACCGCCCAACCAAAACTCAAAGTGTTGTCGCCGTTGGTGGAAACGACGCCCCCGTTGCCGAAACTCAGGTCGAGCTTGCCCGGCTGGGCAAACGCCGGCAGCACAAAAAATAGACCGATTGCCAAAAGTACTTGCAATTGCCATTTTTTACTTAATATTGATTTATAGTTCGTATTCATTTTTCCTTCTCCTATATCGATAAAGCGGCTGTGCCTTAGTCGCCGTCGCTGCGTAGGCCGAATTAACGGTTTATGACTGTCACGCTATTCATATCGCCCTTGATGTCAGGAATAGAGTTGGTAAAAACCTGAATATAATTGGTAACAAAAGGAGACCTTTCCAGAGTTACATGATTGTTCGTTCCGGGAGAACCTATGGACTCGGGCACTGACTCTGCTCCGGTTGCCCTGATATCCAGCCCGGCGTTGTTTCCGAATATGCAGCCGGACAGATATGCCTTGACGGTGTTGTTCGACGTTCCGTTGGCGTGATGGGTCGCTGCGGCGCCAATACCCAGACCATTCGAATTGTTGTTTTCAAATCTCGAACCGTATGCCTCGAAACTGGTCGTGTTTCCGTCTGCATTTACCTCACTCGAACTCAACCTTAGGCCGCCGCCGACCGCCGTTCCGATAGTGTTTTGATAAAACCGGTCACCCGACGAAACAACTGTAAAGCGGCCGAGGCTGGTGTTGATGGCTTCGATGACAAGTCCGTTATTATTGTTATAGATACGGTTACCGCTCAGCGTGGCTGATACGACGCCGCCATCCGCTTGCTGGGAATTAGCGATACGCAAACCCATACGCTGATTGCCGTACAGATCATTGTCCACGATCTCGGCCACGATCACGCGGCCCGCTTCATCCGCTCCCAAATTCCGGAGATCGATGCCGCGCAGATTTCCCGTCGAGACAATGTGGGCAATACGGATGTATGCAGTTCCTGGCCACGCGATCTCGGTCTCTATGCCGCCGTTTCCGTTTACGGCGTTGCGGATCGTCAGCCACTCCACCGCGTTGGTGCCGCGCCCCATTCTGATCGCTCCCGATTTGTCGATGGTCGGTGTGCTGTAAGAACCCGGCGGCAGATTGATCGCGTCTATCACAACCGCTTCGCGGTCGCCGACTACGCCTCGCAGAGACATATTTTCCAGAAGATCGATACGCCCTCCGTTTGGCCTCGCAACATTCCTAGGGTTATTTTCGGAAAGCATATATAGGCCGGGGGCGATAACAATTTGGGTTCCCGCGTTTTGAGGGTCATTGACGGCTGAATAAAGTTCCTCGATGTTGGTTACATTAACGGTTGTTAAGGCAACGAAACTGAATTTTGTTGAAGCCGGATCAAACACGAGTGATTGCCGTAAGTCCGACATCGAAAAAAAACTGTCTCCGCCGTTCCCCGCTGATTGCGAAATAACTGGAATTGCAGTTGCGGTCAAGAAAACAGTAATTGCCACGAATATCGATATAAAAGTGTTGTTTTTCATTTTGATCTCTCCTTTTTTTTGCCCGGTGCGACGTCGGTTGTGATACTATGGGGAAGATTTAACGATTTACCCGAAGCATTCAGACAACCGACGTTTAGCACCTTGCGAATACAGGCTAGAACGTTGGAGGTTTAAATGTCTTTGAATAAAATTCCCGGTTTTCTCCTAAATTTCTCCACGAGTGAAATGGAAGGCGAAATAAAACATTCCTATCGATTTAAGTCGTTCCGGCTCGATGTCGCAGAGCGCCAATTACTGCACCACAATTCATCCGTCCCTCTGAGGCCGAAAGCATTTGACGTGCTTGCCGTATTGGTCGAACAAAATGGGCATTTGGTTGAAAAGGATGAGCTGCTAAGAAAGGTCTGGGCCGATTCGTTTGTCGAGGAAGCAAGTATCTCGCGCATCATTCACACTCTTCGCAAGACCCTTGGCGAAGACGAGAACGGCAATAAGTTTATCGAAACAGTCGCGACCAAAGGCTATCGCTTCGTCGCCAAAGTCACGGAAGAGCGTGAACCTACCGAGCGACGTGCCGATAAATTGGATACGCCGCCTGCGGCCAGCGAAGATTTTCCCGACACGATCGATTTCGATGAACCTGATAAAACCTCCGCTCTTCCGATTCCCGTCACCGAGCCACTGCCCAAGCCCAAAAGCCAAACGCGGTTCGTGCTTTTCACGGTCGGTTTTCTGACTGCGGTTTCCCTGATCCTCTTATTGTCGTTTAATTTTCGATTTGGGTCTTCATCAGCCACAAATGCGGTCAAATCCTTCGCTGTTTTGCCTCTGAAACCTATCAATACCGCGAAGCGCGACGAGATTTATGAAGTCGGTATCGCCGATTCGTTGATTCATAAACTCAGTTCGATGAAAGGATTTATTGTCCGGCCTCTGAGCGCGACTCGTAAATATGCCGATATTGAACAAGACGCCATCGCGGCGGGAAAAGAGCAGCAGGTAGATTACGTGCTCTCGTCGAACTATCAGTTAGCGGAAGGGAAGATAAAAATCACCGCCCAACTTTTCAATGTCGCCAACGGCCAGATCGAGGACACTTATAAGAGTGAAAAAGATGCTGCGAGTGTCTTTGCGATACAAGATGCGTTTGCCGGCGAGGTTGGAGACAAATTGTCGGCGCGATTTTCAGCGACGGAAAGCAGTCCGAAGGCTGTGCGCGGGACGACCAACGAAGAAGCGTATCGCCTTTATCTGCAAGGGATGATCCTATACGATCAGCCAAAGCCACAAAATTTTCAAAAAGCGATTGAAAATCTTGAGCAAGCGGTCACGCTGGACCCTAATTACGCGCTTGCCTGGTCAGGCATAGCTCACGTACACCTGTCTGCCAGATTTGCCGTTCACCGCGTTGATATTACCGAAG
>JANMDA010000019.1:0-1756 GCA_031376085.1 Chloracidobacterium sp. | reverse complement strand
ATATTTTTTGCCACGAATTACACGAATATCACGAATGCAATAGCCCTTTGTTTCGTGTATTTCGTGTTATTCGTGGCTAATTTCATTGTGTTAGATTAGAAACGATGCAAAAAGTGCTGACTGCCGAGCAGATGCGTGAGGTCGATCGTTTGACGACCGAGAAATACGGCATTCCGTCGATCCTTCTGATGGAAAACGCTGCCCACGCCGTCGCTCGCGTCATCACCGAAAAACTCGGTGGTTCGGTGAAAGGCAAATCAGTACTTATTCTTTGCGGCAAAGGTAACAACGGCGGCGACGGCGCAGCACTGGCGAGGATATTGTGGACTCAAGGGGCTAAGGTAGACCCGTATCTTATTGGTTCAATAAATGAGACAAATGGAGACGCAGCTACAAATTTCCGCTCTCTGGATTCTTTAGGCCGTTCAAGTCTTCTTTTGGAAGAAATTAAAGCATCGGACGAACTGTTTGCAGCGATGGCGGTTGTCCAGAAAATGGTTGGCCGATATGAAATTATTGTTGATGCGATGTTTGGAACGGGTCTAAAAGGAAGAGTAAATGCGCCTTTTGACGAGATAATTGCGGGATTTGATGAACTGCGTGAAGTGGAGATTGCTCCAATTTTCAGACTCTCAATTGATATTCCATCTGGCTTGGATTCGGAGAGTGCAGCCCCGATTGGGCCCATCTTCCGTTCGGATGCGACTGTAACATTTACCGCACCGAAGCCTGCAAATGTGTTGGCTCCTGCATCATGGTACAACGGACTACTCGAAGTGGTAAATATCGGATCACCTCAAGAATTGATCAACGAACAGCCGTCACAGTTTTTCCTCGCGGAATCGGAGGATATGAAAAATTGGTTCGTGAAAACCGAATTTTCAAACGACTCATACAAAAATAAACGCGGTCATGCTCGTTTGATCGTCGGTTCTGAAAGCTTTTCTGGCGCGGCGGTTTTGGCGGGCGATGCGGCGATGAGGTCGGGTGTAGGGTTGGTGACTGTTGTTACGCCAAAGTCTTCAAAAGATTCGGTCGCGTCGAGGGTTTTGCCAGAGGTGATGGTTTGCGGCGTGGCGGACACTGGTGGTGGTGCGATCTCGGAAGAGGCATTTGATGAGATTGGCGAGCTTTTGAGTAAGGCAGATTCGATCGCTATTGGCTGTGGGCTCTCGCAGGACGAAGACACAAGAGCATTTGTCCAAAAGGTAATTGAAAATCGGCAGCAAGCGACCATCGTTGATGCGGATGCCCTTAACCTCCTCTCGCCATTCGCCGGCTTTGCGGCGAATGGCGAGAGCCAATATCCTTTGATATTAACGCCGCATGAGGGCGAGTTTATGCGGCTGCTCGGGACGGACGACAAAGATGCGATCTGGGATCGCGTTGTTGCGGTGCGGGAATTTGCTGTGAAGAACAACGTCATTTTGGTGCTCAAGGGCGAGCGGGTTCTGATAGGCGAACCGGGTGGAAAGGTTGTTGTCAATCCAACAGGGAATTCCGGCTTAGGCAAGGCGGGTAACGGCGATACGCTGACTGGAATTCTTGCTGGATTTGTCGCTCAGGCATCGGCGTTGAAGATCGATATATTCGAAACCGTCATTGCAGCGGTTTATATTGCAGGAATGGCTGGCGACATTGCCGAAAAGAAATACGGCAAGCGGGTCATGACCGCATCTGATGTCAGAGAGTGCCTGGTTGACGTGTTTGAAGCCTTTGATTCATGACAGTGTTTCATGTGTTTGGCTTATGTGAG
>JANMDA010000140.1:0-3004 GCA_031376085.1 Chloracidobacterium sp. | reverse complement strand
CGAACAGCTCACCGAGCGGGGATTTGCCTGCCTGTTCTACGAATTCGGCTCTCTTCTAAAAGAAATACAGGACTCTTATAATGTCAATACGCAATCATCCGAACTTGCGGTGTTGGCTCCGGTTCTAAACGCCGATGTCCTTGTTCTCGACGAGCTTGGCGCGTCAAAACCAACCGATTGGGTCCGTGACACGATGGCCCATGTCATCAATACACGATACAACGAAAAGAAATTTACGGTCTTTACAACAAACTATCTTGATGAACGTCCAAACGAACGCGAGGAAATTCTGGAGGATCGTATCGGCGTCCGTGTTCGTTCGAGACTTTATGAAATGTGTCGAACTGTTTTGGTGAACGGGAAGGATTACCGCAGGACATTTGACCGCACTTTGGCTGCAAAAAAATAGCTTTGAGTCTTGCATTTAGGCTGCTGTTCCTAAAGAAAAAGCCGCCCATAACCGGGACTCAAAGCTTAATAATTTCCTGCTACAATTGTGGATTTTATACCGCTTGCTTCTTGGGCTATCTTAACGCCAACCGACGCACCGATACGCGTCGCACCGGCCTCAAACATCGCCCGAGCGTCTTCGATCCCTTTCACGCCGCCGGACGCTTTCACGCCCAGTGCACTACCAACTGTGTGCCGCATTAAAGCTACGTCGTTAGCCGTCGCACCGCCTTTGGCAAAGCCGGTGGAGGTCTTTACAAAATCGGCTCCGGCATTTTTGGCAGCCACGCACGCACGAACTTTTTCTTCGTCGGTGAGCAATGCTGTCTCGATAATAACTTTGCAGAGAATGTGATTCTCGTGCGCCGCCTCGACAACGGCTTTGATGTCGTCCTCGACCGCGCAATCGTCGCCCGATTTCAGTGCACCGATATTGATTACCATATCGACCTCGCGGGCACCGTTAAAGATTGAGCGGCGAGCTTCATAAGCCTTAACGTCCGGCAGCGTCGCACCAAGGGGAAACCCGATCACGGTGCAAACGGGTACGCCTGAACCTTTCAGAAACTCCGCAGCCTTCTTGACCCAACCCGGATTTACACAAACCGAAGCGAAACCGAACTGCGCGGCCTCTTCGCAGAGTTTTCTGATATCGGATTCAGTCGCTTCCGGTTTAAGCAGCGTATGATCTATTAGGCTCGCCCAGTCATGAGCGGTCGCCGTTTCTCCAAGAACAATGCCTATGCGTTCGGCTCCGGCATCGACGATCCGCTCGACATCGGCGCGGCAAAACGTCGGACAATATTCATCGCCGCCAAGTTTTGCCAGGACCATGTCGGTGATCTGGTCGATCAATTGTTCGTAATTGCCGTTTTGCATCGTCGGAACGCAGCCTGCAGCCTGCGAGTCATCTAATATATTGTCGTTCAATTGCCTCGATCTTGCCAACACGTTTCTTGTGCCGCTCTTCGGAAATATCAGTCGAGATAAACGCTTCAACGATCTGCTTCACTTCGTCGAATGTATTTTGTGCCGAACCGAGCGTCAGAACGTTCGCCCCATTGTGCTCGCGAGAATTTTTCGCCAATGCTGTTGAATAACAAGCAGCGGCCCGCACGTTAGGGACCTTATTGGCGGTCATTGCGCTGCCGATACCTGCTCCATCGATGATTATTCCGATATCAACCTGATGGCCACTCACTGATTTCGCAACGGCGTGTGCAAAATCTGGATAATCGACCGCGTCTTCGCTTTCGGTGCCGAAATCACGCACCTGTAGGCCAAAATCTGTAAGGAAGCCTTTCAACTGCTCCTTCATTTTAAATCCGCCGTGATCGGATCCGATCGCAACCGAACGAACCTTCGTCGTATTCTGACGCGTCTGCTTGCGAATCAATTCGATACTTCGCTCATTTACGATGTCCTCGGCAAGTGCGGTGAATTTCACATTCTGGGCGACACGAAGACGCGAACCCGGCTCTAATCCACGCAGATCGTCCTCGGTGAGCAGAGTTTTCGCCGACTCATCGCGATCCCATTCGCGGCTTAGTTTTTCATGAAGCGAGTTTACGATCACATGTTCAACTGCAACTGCTCCTGCCGCATTTGCATGTGTCGGCTCACCTTCAGTCGGTACAGTCGCAAGCACTTGCCGCACTAAAGCTCGGACACGATCACGTGTTTCTTTGTTTTCGTCGGACATATACAAACGAAGAGATCAACCAACTTGAAAGTTAACCTATGTTTGAATAGTATTTGTAAATACAATTTCAATCAACTCACGAGGAAAATATGGCCACAGAATCGACAAAAATGGCAAATTCAGAATTCACCAACCAGAATCTCGAAGTCCTCTATTCCGAAGAGCAGATACAAACTCGAATAAAGGATCTAGGTGAGCAGATCACCGCTGATTACGCCGGCAAAGATCTGGTTTTAGTTAGTGTTTTGAAAGGTTCGTGCGTGTTCCTCGCCGATCTGATGCGTGTCATCGATCTCAAACTTGCAATCGATTTTATGTCTGTTTCGAGTTATAAAGACGGGACAAAATCGACGGGCGACGTTGAAATCTTAAAAGATCTCAGCAACTCGATCCGCGGCAAAGATGTACTTGTCGTCGAAGATATAATAGATACAGGCCTGACGCTTTCGCGGCTTTTGGACATCCTTGGATCTCGCGGAGCCAGCTCAATAAAACTCTCCAGCTTTCTCGACAAACCAGAACCGCGTATCAAAACCGAGCTAAAGATTGATTACACCGGTTTTGTCGTTCCCAATAAATTCGTCGTCGGCTACGGCCTCGACGCTGCGGGACGCTATCGCAATTTGCCCTTCATCGCAATCGTAAAGGACCCATCCGCTGCATGACAACAATTGGTATCCCAAAAGAAATACATCCCGGCGAAAAGCGAGTCGCCGCAACGCCGCAGACGATTCTTAAACTCAAAAAGCTCGGGTTTGACGTCGTTGTCGAATCACACGCTGGCCACGGCATCAATTGCATCGATAGCGAATATCGCGAAGCCGGTGCGGTCGTGATCGACGATACAAAAGA
>JANMDA010000408.1:0-10692 GCA_031376085.1 Chloracidobacterium sp. | reverse complement strand
GGATAAGGTTTAAACACCTATCCCTTTAATTGTGTAAATTGTTGATTTTAAAACTACTTAGCGCTACAATAAAAAACGAAAAAGGTCGGGGCTTAACCGACCAATTTCGTTACTAATTTTGTTGCGGGTAGGCAACGATTGATATATCTCTTAGAGAATACCGCGCGTTGTCCTATCTGTCAACTCCACCTTAGACAGGCTCGAATGAGCAAGGACAACAAATCATGTCAGATTCAGTTAGAGTAACTAACTTAGACGAAGGCTCTAAGTACCGCGTAGCATACGACCTAATGGAAAAGATTCGTTTTACCGAAAAGGACAGACCGCAAGGTCGTGAATATTATTTACGACTCTACCGTCAGTGCTATGAAACTGTATATAGTAATAAGCCTATTGATGACATTGTGGAAAATAAGGCCACATCAATGGCGATGAGCTGGTAACAATCCCAAACCTCTAAGATCGTCGTTTTGCGGCTTCGATCTTAGAGGCTCTTTTTGTTGGTTCGTGCTTCTTAATTAAGTCTCTCGGCACGCTCACAACCTTTCGAGCTAGTTCCTGAAAACGCTCAAAGTCCTTTCCGTCGTTTTTCATTTCGATCTTGTCGATTTCTTTTTTGTTCATACGATCATCATAGCATCTTGATGGATTCACTTTCACACATTTCAAGTGTTTCTGGTTTTTCTGAAATTTGAGTAGCTAAGTGCTGCATAAATATTCGGACTGAATCAAAAATTAGATCGGCTTCCGCTTGGCTGTATTTTTTGTCAGGATGATTGGTGTTATTACGCGATAATTTATAGTTACGCAGGTGGGCTGCCGCATCAGTATAGAAGCTCTCTTTTTGCTTGAATACCGCATCTTTTTCATCACGCTTTTTGTTTTGTTCAGTGTCAATCTTTTTCAAAAGAGCGTCCCAACCATTCACTGTATAGGCAACGCCCAAATCCTTTGCTAAAGCCCTAAGTCCAATTTCCACCACCCTGAACAGATGGAATACGGACGCGGTATGACGATCTAAAACAAAACACTTAGCCGCTTCGTCAATATCATAGGTGGCTGCCGGAAAACTCACGAAAATCTGAGAACCGAACCAAGCGACAACGTCAAAATATTTATTGGCGAGTTCACCCCGAACCTGAAAAAAATGATGCTGTTGTAATTCGGATTCTATTGTATGGCTAATGCCCTCTAGTCGGGCGGCAAACTTCTGTTGATTGTTGCCGATTCGAGGAGTCTCAATTGACAAGCGATTAACAAGACTCGCGCTTACATTCAGATGCAAAGCACGACAAGACGACTCAATGTGATTTAACAGATCGCGAACGCCGTCATCGTCGGCCGTGAAATCCACTTCCGCCTGAGACGAAATCTCTCGCTCAATCCGAGAGAGAAAATTAGTCATATTCACGAACGTGTGAGCGTGAAAGCGTAACATATCGAAAAGGCTAATAAGCTGGAACTGAAAAGACAATTCTAGCGCAAATTCGCCCGCACGAACGGGCTTTTGTTCTAGTCCGTTCATACGTTACCCCTTTCCCCTTGCGGAGTCAAATATATTACTGCCCTTGCAGGGGTAAAATATGCTGTTTTTCAATCTAAAACGGGTCTTGGACATGCGCGGCATCGAGCGGCCTTATACTTTTCTCGTAAAGAACGGCTTTGCGGCACAAACCGCGACGGACTGGTCGCAGAATTATATCGGCTGCGTCAGGGCTGAGAAACTGGAAAAACTCTGCACGCTGCTCAACTGCACGCCGAACGACCTTTTCGAATGGCGCGAGGACAACAAAACCGTCATCCCCGAAGGCCACGCCCTCCGTTCTCTAAAGAAATCAAACAATCACCTCGCCCTCCGCGACATCCCCGCCGATAAGCTGGAGAAGTTGGGCGAAATGCTTTCGGAGCTAAATAATGAAGGTTAGACGATTTGCTCTGCGTTAAGGAAGATTCTATCGAGCCACAAGTTTGTCAGCTTCTCCTGAACACTGTTTGCCTTTAGCCTCTCATTCAAATTTTTGAAATCGACAAAATCGAGATGCTGGTCCTGGTTGAAACATGAGAAGACGAAAAATTCCTCGCCGGTGTGCGGGTTGACGTGGCGTTGGAGGCATTGGGCGCAGACCTCTTTCATCATGCACTGCATCGGGCTGTTGATCGAGCCGATGGCGACGTGATTTTCGTTGAGAAAAGGTTTTAATGTAGTGTGACGCGCTTCGCGAACGCCGTTCATCATACGGTCTGATCCGATGGCGATGATGCGATCAACATTTTGTAGATCGACTCTCTGCTCACCCAAACGTCCTTCCGCATAGGCGATCATTGCCTGAACGATATTCCCGCGAAAATGCGCGTCCTGCGGCCTGTTCGGCAAGATCTCGTCGCCAAAATCCGTCGCCCAGACCACTTCGTCAGTAGCGTTCTCGATCTCCTCGCGTTTGAAAAGATCGGCGCCGTTTTTGTAACCGGCAAAATAAACAACTTTGTTGTTGTTCTCCTTTAACGCACGCGCGATCGAGAACAAAACGGCGTTGCCAAGCCCGCCGCCTGCAAGCAGAACGGTTTCATTTTCAGTGATCTCGGTCGGTGTTCCGGTTGGTCCCATTACGAGAACTTCTTCACCTTCTTTCAATAAAGAGCAAAGCCGCGACGACGTACCCATTTCCAAAACGATCATCGAAAGCAGACCCTTTTCTTCATCGACCCACGCACCGGTCAATGCAAGTCCTTCCATCATCAAACGAGTGCCGTCGATCATCGGCGCCGACGTTTCAAAGTTTTGCAAACGATAAAACTGTCCCGGCTCAAACTTTCGAGCCTGTAGCGGAGCCTTTACGATCACATCAACAATGGTCGGCGTCAGCCGGTCAACCTTGACCACATATGCGCGAAGCTGTTCGTCGAGCGTCGCCTCGAGTTTGTCAAAGATCTCGTCGGAACGCAGGCTGTTAGCCTGCGTGTTTTCTTCCTTTTTCACTCGCAGGCTGGCAGCCTGCGTTCCGGCAAAAAGCTCGACGACCTTTTCGTAGCCGTCCTTTGCTGATGCCATCGCCTTGACGACGTTTCCGGCGTATTTCGGGTGATTGTCGCCGTAATAACTGATGAATTTGCCGTTATTTTCATACGAAGTAAAGAAACCGGTTTCGCCTTTCTCGGCTTCGACTAGATGCAGCTTTCCGTCAACACTCCGCTCGACTTTGAACGGCTGAAAGAATTGCCGCCACTCGTCCATCACGAACGTACCCGGCTTTTCCTTTTCGTAAATGACGTTGGGTGATGTTCCTGCCGCAACACACACTGTATGTGCCGGGAATTCGTGCATCTCACCCGTATTCTCAAACTTTCCGGTTTCAGCAACGTAATTCAGCCGCTCGAAGATCAAAGCTTTGACCGCATTGTATTCGTCCGGCACTGCCTCGGCAGGATTCATGCATTCGATGAAATTGATGCCTTCTTCGAGAGCTTTCTGCACCTCTTCGTGATTGAGGCGGTAGGCAGGCGAATCCTGCAAACGTTTGCGGTAGATGAGCGAGACGCCGCCCCAGCCGCGAACCAGCGGGATAAAGTTTGGCTCTTCGCCTGCCGCCGCAGCACGAGCACGTTCCGCTCTTATCTCTCGTCCGTGTTCGAGAAATTCCTGCAGGACGCGGATCTCTTCTTCGTCAAAATGCTCTACTACCTTGTCCTCGCCAAATTCTGCGACGACCTGCTCATATTTCGCGAGCATTTTTTCGCACTGCACCGGATAATAGGCAAACAGTTCGGTCGCAGTATCGATGCCAGTTAAACCGCCGCCAATGACAATCGCAGGCAGGCGAACTTGTAAATTCGACAGAGTGTCTTTTTTGAACGCGCCGGTCAGCTGCAACGCCATCAAGAAATCCGACGCCTGTCTAATTCCGCGAATGAGGTTGTTTTTCATTGGAACGATCGTCGGACGACCTGCACCCGTCGCGATAGCGATATGATCAAATCCAAAATCCCAAGCGTCCTCGATAGTGACGGTTCCGCCAAATCGAATGCCGCCATAGCCGCGAAAACGCTTTCGCCGGGTCAGCATCAACTGCACCATCGTCAGAAAATTTTTGTCCCAGCGAACTGTGATGCCGTATTCTGAAACTCCGCCAAAGCCCGATAAGATTCGCTCATCGAGCTGTTCGGTGATCTCGTTAATGTCCGCAATAGGTTTTGGACACTCGCGTCCAAGCTTGCCTGTCCAATCGATGGGCAGCGGTTCGATCTTGAGGCCATCTATACCGACGACGCCAAAACCTTCGTTCAAAAGATAATGAGCAAGCGTGTAACCTGCCGGCCCGAGGCCGACGACCATCACATTTTTACCGTTGTAAGGCAATGTGTAGGGCCGACTTGCGTTGAGCGGATTCCACCGCGTGAGCAGGCTGTAAATTTCAAAACCGTATGGCAGTTTGAGCACGTCCGTCAGCGAAGCCGTTTCGGCAAGCGGAATATTCACCGGCTCCTGCTTCTGAAAAATACAGCCCTTCATGCAGTCGTTGCAGATGCGATGGCCGGTGCCGGCGCACATAGGGTTGTCGATTGTGACGAGTGCAAGCGATCCAATCGCATCTCCCTGTTTTTTGAGCAGATGCATTTCAGAGATCTTTTCGTCGAGCGGACAGCCGTCCAATTTGATGCCGAGCGGATTGCGTTTTACCGTGCCATCGTTTTCGTGCAAGCCGGTCGAGCAAGAGTCCTTTTCACGCTCATGACAGATCAGACAGTAATCGATCTCATAAAGCGCGTCGCGCATCGTCCCGCGATCGTCGGTCAGCTTAAAACCGTCGCGACGACGCAATTCCTCATCCGCGCCGAGCATTATGTTGTGCAGCTCCGGCTCGGGATGGATCAGATGGACAAGATTTTGGTAATCAAGCGGATGCGGTGTCTTAAAGCTATACCACTTTTTCGATTTATTAAAAAATGCAACGGCTGACCACGCTTCGACGAGACTGATAGCCGCTTTGATCGTTAGAAGGTCGCCGGTTTCATCTTGTTCGAGGATGAATTTGGTGAAAAGCTTGCCAAACGGATCATCTTTTAGCTTTTCATAAGTGGCATTGACCTTTTGGACGGTAATCGTTGCTGACTCGCTTATGTTCTCAGGATTTCCGAGTGCTTCTTCCGCATCGAGCAAACGGCACGCCATCTCGGCTATCGAGAGTTCTTCGTCACGAATAAGCATTTCGTCAAAAGCAGTATTACGAAGCTCAGTCAAAGCACGCCACAACTCGGCTTCGTTTAGCTCAACAATCTGGTCGGCTTTGTATTTCTTGATCGCACGCCGCTGGACGAAGAATTTAAATTTCCAAACCGGATTCTGAACTAGAATATCTTTCTCCAGTTCCGACCTTTCACTGCTGATCTTAAAAAGGCGAGCGATAAAATCTGAAAGGTAAGGGGCCGAGTCGGTCAATATCTTTGATTCGACCTTGCGCTCATAACCGTGGCCGCGCGAGGCGATGTATTTAGCCAATGCCGAATGCAGCACAGCATCGTCTTTCTCGACATCTGCATAGAATCTCTCGGCCAATTCCTTCAGTTTTACAGCATCAAAAAGGTCGGAGAATCGAAAGCCCTCGATGCCCAGTTCGAAGTCATTTTGCCCGCCGTTTTCGCTAAATTTCGTCATACCAGCTCTTTATTGCCCATTATTTTAAACACAGAGCAAACAATCAATATATCACCGCCCGCGCACCTCTACAAAAGCCGCGGTGTCCGTAACAAATGGGCGCAATGCGTGAAGAACGTGGTAGAATCGAGGTTACAGGCACTATTGTGGTGAAAAACGGGACTGAATATGGTATAAAAGCAAGTTCGCGTCGAGTAACCAGTTAGGTTTGCGATTTGGCAGTATGGAAAATGACCAGCGGTTGACGCCGTTACCGGTAACAAAAGATCTACACCCGGCTCACATTGAGTATCCGGGCACATATTCGTCTTCTTACGACGATACACTCGGCGGCAAGCGTTCGATCAGGCAGTACTTCAATATCATTTATAAGAGGCTGCCGATAATCATCGCGATCACGATATTGACCACGGCTGCTGCTGCTTTTTATTCATTTCGTCAGCCGTCTGTCTATCAGGCACAAACGGCAATGATCATCGAGCCGCGCAAACAAGCTCCAACGGCAAAGGACGCGATCAACATCAATTTCGGCGATAACCAGCAATATTACAATACGCAGCTTGAGCTTCTAAAAAATCCGGACCTGATGAAGCGTGTCGTTATTTCACTCGGCCTGCATCGCGACGCGAATGTATTTGGCGAGCAAAATCGCGGTATTTTGGCCGGAATACGCTCACTGTTCTCGGGCGGGCAAAAAACGGAAACTTCTGAGAATTCACTGCCGATCGTCAGCGACACTTCACCTGATACTGCCAAAAACGGCCAGATACAACTCACGCCGGAAGAAAGTTCGCGGGCGGAGATCTATGCAACGATCCTAGTAAGCGGCCTGCGAGTTGAGCCGTTGATGGGCACGAATATTGTAAACATCAGCCTGCAGAGTTCTAATCCGTCCGTTGCCGCCAAGGCAGCCGACCGCATCGCCGAACTCTTTATCAAGGAAGATGCCGACCGCGAGACTTCGGGCGCGCAAAAGGCCTATGAAGATCTCGGTGCATCGATCGAGGAATTAAAAGGTACGATCGCCCAGCAGGAAAACGACATGATCGCCGAAATGAAGTCGGGCAATCTGCCTCTGGTCGAAGGCGGCAACGAGCTTAGGGCGGATAATCTTAAAACACTCCAATCGCAAAGGAATGAATCACAGCTTGAGGTCGAAAGGCTTCAGGCGATGTACAACGCGGCTGTGGAAGCCAGTGAAAAGGGCGACATTCTTTCTATCGTTGGCGATAACAAGGCGATCCAGTCGGCCCGGACATTGAATGAAACCCGAAAGGTCGATCTCGAAAAACGTAATCAGGATATCGACAGGCGCATTGATGAAAAACGGCAAAAGCGCGAGGAGTTGCTGGTTAAATACACCGAGGAACATGCGAGCATAAAACAGGTCGATGCTGAAGTCGTTGAACTTGAAAAACAAAAGATACGCATCAACAAAGAAGGCGGAGAAAAGATCGTAAACGAGGGTGCAATATTAGTAAAAAATGCCGAACGCGAAGTTCTCGCCAGCCTTCGCTCGCAATTGGCAGCATCGCAGCAGCGTCTCTCCGGTGCCATCGCGAAATTTGACCAACAAGCTGCAAAAGCAAATGTCGAGGGCCAAGTCGAAACAAAGCTCACAACGCTCAGAGACGGCCTCAAAAATAACCGCGACCTTCTAAACACCTACACACAGCGTCAAAAAGAACAGGAACTGGCGCTGTCCAGCGGCCGTCCAAATAATATTACTGTCCAAAACCACGCAATGACGCCCGGCTCTCCGATCGGGCCGCAGCGTGGACGGAATATTCTTGTTGCGCTTCTTCTGTCGTTTGCATCAGGCATCGGCCTCGCATTTTTACTTGATTACCTTGACGATTCCGTGCGAACGTCTGATGACGTGAGCCGTCATCTCGGCCTGCCGACGCTCGCCCTGATTCCGCATTACCTTAATACGGACAAACGCAAATTGCTCACTGGTGCAAACGGAAACGGAGCCTTTTCGCCTTCTGCTCTAATAACAATGGAAGATCGTCATTCGCCGATGGCCGAAGCATACCGCCATTTACGAACGTCGCTGCTTTTTTCGTCCGCCGGCAAGCCGCCGCAAACGATCCTCGTCACGTCGTCGCAGCCATCCGAAGGCAAAACAACGACGGCGATCAATACGGCGATCACGCTCGCCCAATCCGATGCCGACGTGATAATTATCGATTGCGACCTTCGCCGTCCGCGTCTGCACAGCCATTTTGGATTTGAGAATACAAAGGGATTGACGAACTATCTTTCGGGCGACAAAGACACCGAAAATCTGATCCGCAACTATCCTGACTTGCCGCGGTTGAAGGTAATTACAAGCGGCCCGATCCCGCCAAATCCGGCCGAACTGCTCAGCTCAAACGAAATGCGTAACCTGCTGCAATTCCTCAGCGGCAAATTTAAGCATGTCATCATCGATTCGCCGCCGGCGATCTCGTTTACTGATGCATCGATCCTCTCGACGCTTGTCGATGGAGTTATCCTCGTCGCAATGGCGAATAAGAGTTCGATCCATCTGATGCGTCAATTCAAACAGCGCGTCAGCGCCATAGGAGCCCGCATCTACGGCGTCGTCCTCAATGGCATAAAGTCAGGCTCAATGGAATACGATTACTACGGATCGGGCTACTACAAATACTACTCGCAAGCTGACGACGACGAATCCACACCATATTTGGAAGAACAAGAAAAGGCAAATGCCGAAGCGGCAGGAAAGTAGATCAGTTGCTCAGCTCTAATCTCGCACCATACATTTCCCGATAATATTCCCGATACTCACCGCTGCGAACGTGGTTGACCCAATCTTGATTTGATTGATACCAGTCTATAGTTTGGGCGAGGCCATTTTCCCAAGTCGTCGCCGGAAGCCAGCCGAGTTCGTTCTCAGTTTTTGTTGGATCAATCGCGTATCGTCGGTCGTGGCCTGGGCGGTCGGTGACAAACCTGATCAGACTGTGCGGCTTGTCGAGGGCATCAAGGATAGCAGTCACTACATCGATATTCTCGCGTTCGTTTCGTGCTCCGATATTATAGGATTCACCTGCAATTCCTTTTTCATATGCGAGCCACACCGCCGCGCAGTGGTCCTCGACAAATATCCAATCGCGCACGTTGCGCCCGTCGCCGTAAACCGGCAGCGGTTCGTCGGCCATCGCATTAGCGATCATCAGCGGAATGAGCTTTTCCGGAAATTGACGCGGCCCGTAATTATTGCCGCAGCGCGTTATCACAGCATCGATGCCAAAAGTTTCACGAGCAGCCCTGATCATCAATTCCGCCGAAGCCTTTGAAGCAGCATACAGGGAATTTGGCGCGAGCGGCGAAGCCTCAGTAAAAAGCTCGTCCGATCCGTCCACGAGGCTACCCATAACTTCATCGGTCGAGACTTGTACGAATCGTCGAATGCTTTTCTCGCGGGCAGCATCGAGCAGCACCTGCGTTCCCGTTATGTTGGTGCGCAAAAACTCACCGGCAGATGTGATGCTGCGGTCAACGTGCGATTCCGCCGCGAAATTAAATATCGCGTCACAGCTATCAGGAAGCGCAGCCAAAACTGCTTGAGCGTCACAAATATCGCCTTTAATAAATTGATAAAGGTTGTCATCTACACCGCTGAGGTTTTCGAGATTTCCGGCATACGTCAGCGCGTCGAAATTGACGATCCGCGTGTCGTCAGTTCGTTCCAAAACCATCCGAACAAACGCCGACCCGATAAACCCCGCACCGCCTGTAACAAATATTGATTTCATTTATCATCAAAGTTAAGAAGTCAGGATTTTTTTGACTTTTGACTTTTTACCTCTCCAGCCGTCGCATCTGTTCGAGCAGCTCATCCGCATGACTCTTTGGAGCGTCGATATTTTTAAGGACAGTTTTGCCGCCATCGTCACTGGCGTTGTCGATGACGAGATCGCCGATGCCCAAAAGCCGCTGCCACGGCGTCGCCGAAACGGTCACGTCCTGTATCCGACGGATCGGCACGTTTCGTGTCGTCCTCGAAACAAAACCTGAATCGATCTCTAACTTCGATTCCGTCAGCGTATAACGCACAAATTTTTGTCTGATGTGATAAAAGGCGGGAACCAAAAACAACAGCAGTCCCAACAGAACGGCGAGCCAAGGCGACACATAATTTGAAAGCAGAGCGCTGGTCAATGCGACGAGCATCAGAGCCGCAACCGCTGCGCCGATGTAACCCGCTTTTACGAATTTCAACGTTGGCGAGATCGTAAAGATCTCTTTTTCAGACTCGCCGCTTTCGGCCGCGTTTTCGGTCATTCGTTGTTCGTTTTCCGTTGGCGGCCTCGCAGCCACGCGCGTCTCTTCCTCCGCAATCGCCGCTCCGCACTTCCGGCAAAACGCCGCCGTCTCAGAATTGTCCGCCCCGCATTTTTCGCAATACATCAAGCAAAATCATAACCCACCTATGCCGTCGCGGTCGATTGCGCCTTCCCTATAGTCTGCTTTCGATTCAGTTCTCAGGCATTGAATTGATGATCTCCATTGTCCTGACGCTTACGGTGCAGACGCGTTTTAGGAGGTCGATGACGTGTTCTTTATGATCCTCAAATTTGTAGGTGTTGAACTTTTCGGCAATGGTCGGGTCCTTTGGTTTGCGTTCTTTGTATTGGTCAAGGATCCATTCGAGAGCCGAGCGATTGCCGAGCTTGTATTCCCAGGCTATCGCCGGAACGCCTTCGAGCCTTGTATGAGTGTCGATCTCAATGACACCGGTATCTTTGTCGGCCCGAAGTTTAGTTATCGGCTTAGGCACAAACACATCGGCACGCTCGTTACGGGCGGAAACGCGACTGTTAAGGAGCGTGCCTGTTTCGGCGTCAGATGCACGCTCGTTTACACTCGCGTTTCTGCCCGAAAGCGGCTCGATTTCTTTTTGAACCAACCCATACGGCTCGACCGTCTCATAATTGAGGTGCAGCTCCATCAATTCTTTACCGAGCTTTGCCCACTCCAAAGCATTTTTATAAACCGGAATTCTTGGAAACTCGCGTTTCAGGTTTTGC